>LJCR01000865.1 GCA_001399705.1 Kouleothrix aurantiaca | reverse complement strand
CATGCGTACCCTTAGCGCGTCAGGCCGAGCTGCTGCATCACGGCTTCTTCGCGCGCGCGCATGGCTGCCGCGTCGTCGGGGCCGCGCTCGTGGTCGTAGCCAAGCAGGTGCAGCACGCCATGGACCGTCAGATAGGCCAGCTCGCGCTCGGCTGAATGACCGTACTCGGCGGCCTGCGCGATCACGCGCTCGTAGGAAATCGCGAGATCGCCCAGGTAGCGCGGCGTGCCGGGCGGGCGCACAAACGCCGCCGGGCCGGCTTCTTCCTCGTCGTCGCCAAACGACAGCACATCCGTCGGGGCGTCGACGCCGCGGTAGGTGCGGTTCAGCTCGTGCAGCTCGGCGTCGTCGGTGACGAGCACGCCCAGCTCGATTGGCTCGCTCACGCCCTCGGCGGCCAGCGCGCCCGCCACCGCGCGCTCGATCAGCGCGGCGTCGGCCTGGCCCTCGAAGGGCGGGTTGATCTGAACATCAATCTCTAGCATTACATTTCTCGCGCGCAGCCCGTCGGCTACGAAGGCTTCACAATCTGGGGCGCGTAATCGACGCGCGGGTGGTAGATGCCCTGCAGGGTGGTAATAAAGGCCTGGCGAATTTTCGCCACGTCGCTGAGCGTCAGGTTGCTTTCGTCGAGCTGGCCGCTACGCACGCGCTCGTCGATGATCGAATTCACCAGTTCTTCCAGCGTCTGGCCCTGGCGGTTGCGCCCGCCGCCATTCCCGTGGTCGTCGCGCGACGAGACGATTTTGCCGCCCTGCGCCTTCGAGCGCACCGTCGCCTCAACCGAGTCGGCCAGCATCATAATCGCCTGCTCGCGGTTTTGCGGCTTGGGGCCGGGGTAGCGGAAGTCGTCTTCGTTCACGGTGTCTTCCTGCTGCAAGGCCAGCTGGTAGAAATGCTTGATCACGCTGGTGCCGTGGTGGGTGCGAATAAACTCGCGCACCTGGCGGGGCAGGCCGGCCGCGCGCGCCATTTTATCGCCCTCGATCACATGGTCGCAGATGATCTCGGCACTGGTATGCGGGTCGAGGTCGTTGTGCACGTTCTCGCGGTCGCTCTGGTTGTCGGTGAAAAAGTAGGGACGGATCGTTTTGCCAATATCGTGGTAATAGGACGAAACCCGCAGCAGCAAGGCGTCGGCGTCGATCATCTCGGCTGCGCTCTCGGCCAGGTTGCCAACCGACAGGCTGTGGTAGTAGGTGCCGGGCGCCTCACGAATGAGCTTGGGCAGCAGCGGGTGGGATGGGTGCGCCAGCTCCATGAGCTGCTGGTGCGTCACCACGTCGGCCAGATGGCCAACCGCATTAAACAGGCCCAGCGCAATAAACGCCGACGCCGCGCCATTGATTGCGCTCGACACCAGGATCATCACCCATTGGTCGGCCAGAATGCCAGCCGGGTCGGTGACCCAGAACACTGCCTGCGTCAGCCCCGTCACCAGCGCAATCACCAGGCCCGCGCCAACAAAATGCAGCCAGCGCTCACCGCGCCCGATCGAGAGCACGCCGGCCATGCTGCCCAGCATAAGGGCCAGGGCCGCGCCAGCGTGGTTGTTATCCAAGAAGGCAATCACAACACCCATCAGTGTTATGACAACCAGCGCCAGCCCGCGCGGGAAGATTGTGGCGAGCAAAAGTGCCATGACGCCCAGCGGGAAGGCATACACCCAGTCGCGGCCGAGCGGCAGCAGCAGGCGCGCAGCCATGGCGCTCAGCACCATGAGCACCACCACCACCAGCAATGTGCGCGTCGTCATCCAGATGCTGCGCTGCATTTTATAGAGGTACACGCCAAACATCGCGGCGATCAGCAGGGCCAGCAGCCCTTTGCCGCCCACGCTCAGCCAGTCGATCGAGGTTTCAAGCAACCCAAGCGCTTCCAGCTTTTCCTGGGCTGCGGGCGTAACAATATCGCCGGCGTGGACAATATTCTCGCCTTCCTGCACCGTCACCATAATTGGCTGAACCTGATCGCGCAGGGCTTGCTTGTGGGCTCGCGTAGCAGCTTCGTCGAGCAAACGGTTGGGGCGAACAAACGCCTGGCTGAACAGCAGAACCAGCTCCTGAATATTGGTATCGCCGACCTGTGAGCTCCAGTAGGGCATCGAGCGCGCATGCAGATCGCGTACATCGTCCTCGGTTAGCTCATAATCATAGGCGTTCATCGCACGATCGTACACCACCAGCACACGCTCGCGCGCCGTGGTCCAGTCGGTGTCGGGCAGGCGCATGATCTGCAAGGCCAGCGCTGGCGAAATCACCAGCGTGCTGTTTGGCAGGGGCAGCGAAACCAGCTTTTCGCGTTTTTCGGCTGTGGTCAGGCTCGGGTCGTCGCGAAGCTGCGTGATGGTTTGCAGCGCGCTGGCAAGCTGGTTGCGCTGCTCGATTGGAATATTTGGCGAGCGCGTATACACGACGGCGTCGGGCGCGCTTTCGGCGCGGATACGTTCCTGCTCGGTCTGTTGTTCGCTGGGGAACGTGACCGTGCGCGACGCGCGTATGTCGATCGGGCTGGGGCCGCCTGGCCGCAAATTCGGGTTTGCCAGCGGGCGGATGATAAAGATCGACCACAAGGCCAGGCCGAACAG
>LJCR01000863.1 GCA_001399705.1 Kouleothrix aurantiaca | reverse complement strand
GATTGGGCATTGCGATGCGCAATACAGCTTTTCCCTGCCCCCAAACCTAACATAGAATTGCACTGGGAAATCACGTTCCTAACAGCACAGACGCAGGGGGCGCAGAGATTGGGGCTAGGCTCCAGCCTCAGCGACCTCTGCGCCTCTGCGGTATAATCAGCATTCCAGTTCGTCCCAACGCCGAAGCAGCGTACCAGCGGCAGAATCCCCACTGCCAGCCGCGTGCTGCTTGCTCAGTAGAATGAGGTTCTCCGTGACAACAGCAGAACCATTGCTGCGCATGGAGCAGATCTCCAAGGCCTTCCCAGGCGTCATTGCGCTGTCGGGCGCGCATCTCAGCATCGCACCCGGCGAGGTGCATGCGCTGGTGGGCCAGAATGGCGCGGGCAAATCGACCATGATCAAAGTGCTGACAGGCGTGTACCGCCGCGACAGCGGCACGATCATGTTCGATGGCCGGGCGGTCGATTTCCACTCGCCGCAGCAGGCCCAGGCCAATGGCGTCAGCACGATCTATCAGGAAGTCAACCTGGTGCCGTTCCGCTCGGTGGCCGAAAATATCTTCATGGGCCGCGAGCCGCGCCACTGGGGCCTGATCGACTGGCGGCGCATGCATGCCGACGCGGCCGCGCTCTTGCGGCGCTTTGGGGTCGAAACCGATGTCACGCAGCCGCTGCTGAACCTCAACATCGCCGTTCAGCAGATGGTCGCAATCGCCCGCGCCGTTTCGTTCCGCAGCAAGCTGGTGGTGATGGACGAGCCAACCTCCTCGCTCGATGAGCGCGAGGTCGCTACGCTCTTTGACGTTATTCGCCAGCTCAAAGCCGATGGCGTGGCCGTATTGTTCATCAGCCACCGCCTCGACGAGCTGTATGCAATCTGCGACCGCGTGACGATCATGCGCGACGGCCAGACCGTCGACGAGCGCCCGATCAGCGCGATCTCGCAGCTTGAGCTGGTGGCGCGCATGCTTGGCAAAGAGCTGGGCGAGGTGCAGCGCAGCGGCCAGACCGGCTTCGACCTGAGCGCGCACCAGGCCGCGCAAACGCTGCTGGAAGCGCACGATCTGCGGCGCGGCCGCGCCCTGCAAGGCGCGGATGTGAGCGTTGGCGCGGGCGAGATCGTTGGGCTGGCCGGGCTGCTGGGGGCCGGGCGCACCGAGGTGGCACGCGCAATCTTCGGTGCCGACCCGCTCGAAGCGGGCGAGATTCGCATGGCCGGCCAGCCGGCGCAGTTCCGCGCGCCCTCCGACGCCATTCGCGCCGGGATTGGCTTCTGCTCCGAGGATCGCAAGGCGGAGGGCATTATTCCCTTTATGTCGGTACGCGAAAACCTGACCCTGGCGGCGCTGCCCACGCTGGCGCGCAGCGGCATTGTGTCGCGCGAGCGCCAGCAGCAGCTTGTCGACCGCTTTATCAAGCGGCTGGGCATCAAAACCAGTGGGCCCGAGCAAAAAGTGCGCGAGCTTTCGGGCGGCAACCAGCAGAAGGCGTTATTAGCGCGTTGGCTGTGCCTGAACCCGAAATTGCTCATTCTCGACGAGCCAACCCGCGGCATCGACGTGGGCGCAAAGGGCGAAATTCAGTCGCTGATCAACGAGCTGGCCGGGCAGGGGCTGGGCGTGCTGATGATTTCTTCCGAGATCGAAGAGCTGACCGAGGGCAGCAACCGCGTGGTGGTGCTGCGCGATGGCCGCACTGTGGCCGAGCTGCCACACGCAGAAGCCAGCCAGGACGCGATTATGGCCGCAATGGCGCACGGCAGCGAGACGCCCGACGCCGCGCAGGGGGGCTCGCATGACCAACCTTGATCAAGCCGCCAGCCCGCGCCGTCTGGCGCTGCCGGGCCGCCTGAGCAGCGCCGGGCAGACCTATGGCGCGCTCGCGGCGCTGGTGCTGCTGGTGCTCTACAACGCGCTGTTCACGCCCAACTTTCTGGCCGCGCAGACACTCAATATCAACCTCACGCAGGTCGCCACCATCGTGATCGTCGCCACTGGCATGACGCTGGTGATCGCCACGGGCGGCATCGACCTGTCGGTTGGCTCGCTGATGGCGATCAGTGGCGCGCTGGCACCGATCATCTTTCTGGGCAAGCTTGTGCCGCTCAGCCCGTTGCTTGGCAACACGCTGGCCTTTGTGGTGCCGGTGCTGGTGGCTGGGCTGTTTGGCCTGTTCAACGGCATTCTGGTCACGACCTTCCGCATCCAGCCGATTGTCGCCACGCTGGTGCTGTTTATCGCCGGGCGCGGCATTGCGCAGGTGGTGACGAACGGCAACCTGCAGGCATTTCGCAACCCCGGCTTTCAGTACATTGGCCTGGGCCGGCCGTTTGGCATCCCGTTCCAGGCGATTCTGATGCTGCTGATCGTCGCAATCGTCGCGTGGGTGATGCGCAGCAGCGTGTTTGGGCGCTATATTCTCGCCACCGGCGGCAACGAGGCGGCCGCGCGCCTGGCTGGCGTGCCGGTGAACCGCGTCAAGCGGCTGGTGTATGTGATCAGCGGGCTGCTGGCCGGGCTGGCCGGGCTGATTGTGATCGCGATCAACTCCTCATCCGACGCCAACCTGGTTGGGCTGAACATGGAG
>LJCR01000862.1 GCA_001399705.1 Kouleothrix aurantiaca | reverse complement strand
GAAGCGAGCGCGCCGGCCGCGTGTGGCTGCGTCATGCTCAGATATTCAGCGTTGCGGTAGCCATCTGGCTCTTTCTCGTAGCCGGCGACGCGCCCGGAAACGATGCGCAGCGTGTTGTCATAACAGGAATGGCGCATGCCGAGTGGATCAAAGATGTGCTGCTGGAGAAAGCTCTCGTAACTCACGCCCGAAACGGCTTCGATCATCGCGCCCAGCAGGATATAGCCCGAGTTGTTGTAGGCCCAGCGCGTGCCCGGCGCAAACCGCATCGGTTCGTTTTTGAACAGGCCGATCAGCTCTGTGAGCGTAAAATCCTTGCGCCAGAGCGGCAGCCATTCGGGCATGTCGGTGTAGCTGCGAATGCCCGATGTGTGCGTGAGCAGGTGCTCGACGGTGATGCGCGCGTCGCCCATGGGGTAATCGGGCAGAAAACGCGTGATCGGGTCATTCAGCGCCAGCCTGCCCTGCCCGGCCAGCATAAGAATCGCCACGGCAGTGAACTGCTTGGTGATCGAGCCGATGCGAAAGACCATTTCTGGTTCAATCGCAACGCCCAGCTCAAGCTGTGCCATGCCGTAGCCCCGGCGCAGGATCGTTTCGCCGTCGCGCACGGCGATCAGCGCCGCGCCGGGCGCATCGGGCGCGTACAGCTCGTGCGCCAGCGCGTCGATCTGCTGCGCCAGGCTGGAATCGGTGTGCATATCTGCTCCCCAATGGCTGTGCTGCTTGCGCTACGCCTGGCCTTCGCGAAGAACTGCCAGCTCCTGCTCCAAAGTGCGGCGAATATGTTCCAGTGCGGCGATCTGGCGGCTGATGCGGCCGATCTTTGCGCTCAGAAAGGCGCGGCGCTCTTTCGCGCCAAGCTGGCCAGCGTCGTAGGCTTGCGCCAGGGTGCGGATTTCGGCGATGGTGTAGCCCTGCGCCCGCGCATGCTTGAAATGCTGCAAGCGCGTAATTGCGGCGGCAGTGTAGTGGCGGTAGCCGTTTGGCTGTCGGGTGATGTGCCGCTCGTCAATCAGGCGCTGGCGCTCGTAGTAGCGAATTGTATCGATCGTCAGGCCGGTGGCGGCTGCCGCTTCGTGAATCAGCATGTATTTCCTTTTGTGCTTGACTCTGGTGTGTGCTCCATAGTGTACACTGCCGGTGCGTGTCTGGCATCGTTATATCGCCCGATTTTGAATACGCACGAGGAACACAATGCTTTCAATTGAAGATCGCATCGCGATTTACGAACTGATTGCGCTGCACGGCCATTTGGTGGACGATGGGCGGCTCGACGAGCTTGGCCAGGTGTTTGCCGACGATGCAGTGCACGATTTGACGGCGTTTGGCCTGGGGATGCATCGCGGCCTCGGGAGCGTGCGCGAGTCGGCGCTGGCATTGGGCGATGCGAACCCGCTCGGACATCATGTCACGAACACAATTATCACGGCGGTGAATGACGACGGCGTGCTGGTGCGCTCGAAGGGCATTGGCGTGCGCGCCGACGGCGCAAGCGGCACGGTGATCTACGACGACCTGGTGGCCCGGCGCAATGGCGAATGGCGAATTGTGCGGCGCGCGATCATGGTGCATCGCAAACCATTAGGGCGCGAATAAAGCAGATGTGAGTATGATCTGGCGGGTGCTTCGCGTTTCAAACGGGCTGCAAATGAATCCCAGAACAAGGTAATCCGCAGCACATCGTTGGTATGCTCGGCGGTGTGCTGGAAGGTTTTGCTCACCACTCAGCGCAGCGGCACCACCTCCACATCGCCGGGCGCACGTCCGTGCAAGCCGGCGGCATACAGGCCGCGCGCCGTGCTGGCGGCGATCACGTCTTGCGCCAGCTCCCAGAGCGTTTGCGACCCTTGCGCGATGCCCTGCTTGCGGCCCAGCACATCCTGCTCGGCCAGCATGTCGCCCGGCTCTCCCGGCGAACCCGACAGCAGGTAGTTCAGCAGGGGCTGCAGCGCGTCGAGCGATGCGGCAAAGGTCGCCTCGGGCGTGGCGCGTGCGACAAATGCCTCCCAGAGCTGGTGGAACTCGGCGGCCTGATCGGCTGGCAGCAGCGCAAACAGTTGCTGCGCGGCCCAAGCTTCTTTTTCGGCCTGCACCAGCGCGCCCGCCGCGTCGTAGAGCCAGGTGTCGCCCGCATAAATTTCCACCAGGTCGTGGATCAGCAGCATCTTCACCACCGTGAAGATATCGAGACCGGGCGTGTTGGCGTGCTCGGCCAGCACCATTGCCATCAGCGCAAGGTGCCAGGAGTGCTCGGCGCTATTTTCAAAGCGCGACTGATCGATGGTTCGGTTGCGGCGATACACCAGCTTGAGCTTTTCGATCTCGTTGATAAACGCGATCTGCTGGGCGAGCCGCGCGGAAGAGCAAGACATGGCGGTCCTTGTTGTATCAATGAGGTGTAACGCTGCAATAATATACCGAGAGGCAGGATGTGTCGAAGTTGAACTCATTACTCGGGAAAGTAAATTCTTTTCTCCAACGGGCAAGCATCCAGAAGGCTCACCTGAGTATCAGGTTGCAGGAAACTGGCTTCAATTGCTCAGGCAGCGGGTTCTGGGTTAGCCAATCCTGGCTGTGTGGGCTATTT
>LJCR01000861.1 GCA_001399705.1 Kouleothrix aurantiaca | reverse complement strand
TCCCCGATCTGCACCGCATGGTTGAGAATGCAGAACATACGAACAGTATCAGCCATGATCGATCAATCTGTTTTCGGCACAAACCTGTGCTCTATGGTATACTTATGCCAACCCCAAATACATTGTTGAGCATCGCTCAACTTCATCACCTGGCGCCTGATGCCGAAATCAAGCGGTTCGTGATACGAAAAGGACCACTGATGCGGATATCAGGCGCTATTCTTGTCGCCGAGACCGACCAGGTCATCGCCGAACGTATCACCGAAATTCTGCACGATGATGGCTATGCATGCCAGCTACGATAGCTTGGCGTACCTGGCAAACCCTTCTCGCTCGATACGCTGATTGCGCTCGTCAGGCACCATTCCCTTTGCATGGCCTAGCCACCGCATACTCAAGCGTCAGAAGACGCAACCGGGCTACCCCATGCACTGCGACTCACGCGCGTTTTCTTGTAGGGTACTTCGCGACTATATTCAGTCTCTGCCCAATGAAATGTACGCTTCATCTCAGCGGGTCAAGAAGTCGATGGTCGTACGATTACTGTGAGCGAAGCGCGGCCACGGAACAATGCTGTCCAAAGTGGGCGCAGCGGTGGCCACCACCACCGTGACCACCGCTCGTGGTAAGTCAGTGCTGGCTTGCCTATTCGCCAAGCAAAACGGCAATCACCATCGCCGCTGCCGAAAGCAAGAAAGGAAATTGCATATGAGCATCTATCAATTAGTGAATCCGGCGAGGTAAGCCTCACGCTGCGCGGGATCGAGGAAAATCGTATTCTTGCAACCGTGCGGCGATGGCCCTATTGGCGGCGCGTGGCGCTCGAGCATCATCCAATCGATACCGAACAATGCCTTGCGGTAACACTCTTTGCCGATCAAATTCACGAAACAATCGTTCGCGATATCCTCAAGCGCAGCTTCGGGATGACCTTTCCACAAGCGGGCGGTGCATGTGAGCTACTTCCCGAGCCTTCACCTCCTATTCGCCTGCGCCGGCGTGGCAGCTAGCCCTAGCTGCATCTCAGCAGCGCACAGGAGCGGGCAGAGTAATGCTGCCAAAAACGGCGCAGCCGACAACGATCCAATCGTGTATATGCTCAAATCAGTAATGCCAGAGTACATGAGCATTGGCATCCTCACCCTGCACACCAAGGGCCTGCCAGAGCAAACAGCCCATCAGGCCAGGGCCTGGCGCAAGCGGCAAACACGGGGCGGTGTACGCCGTCCATAAGCGCAAGGAGCGTTGACCATGATAATGAACCGAGATGCCGCTCGCGTCGGCTGGCATTACGATCCACTCCACCGCCAACCAGTCTATCTATTCTGGAGCCAGGGAGTTTGGCAGGCACGCTTTGTGTGGCAAGACCCGAGCGCCGAAGAGCGAGTCGACTCTGGCGGGCGCTTCAGTGGCCACGACGAGAAACTGACCCACACCATGTACGAGCGGCTGATACCGCTTGGGCAAGGGGAAAAACAAGATTATACTGATATTGGTGGCTGCGCCATTCGCGGTCTCTATGGCATGCGCAAATCAGTTCAGGTGAAACCGGCAGCGAGTGGCCATGGCGTATTTATTCAGGCCCCAATCGTCGACGACTTCGGGCAGTGCGAGCCAGGTTGCCAGGCTGTGTGGCTATCCGACGACGAAATACCAACAATAATCCGCGCGCTGCAAGCGCGCCGCCGTGCAGTCCTTTATCCTCATGCGGACGCAGATGAGGAGCTGCCCCAGCGTGAGGATTGAAATGAGGCCAACGCGTGCTTTACGATACCAGCACATGGCCATCCTTTTGGCTTGTCCCTCGCCGAGGCCCATCGCAGCACAAAACCAATTGCGGAAGCAATCACTACCCTCCACACCCCTGCCAAGTCCGGCTCGCAAAATTGCAGCAAACACCTCTATCCGGCCAGCATGCTGAATTGAAACCTCACTATGTTGATCGCTGGCCATATCACGCCGAGTCTAAGCTGCTTGCAGACCTCTTCTCTTCGCACTCGTCGCCAGCATCCTGAGCAGGCTCGCATCCAGCGCCGTAATGTGGATACCAGCCTCATCCAACACCAACTCCCGAAGTGTATGATCAAAGAAACTAAGGCGCATCCGCAATACTGCTAGTATACGCCGAAGAGCTCCGGCAACCTCATACTGCTGCATCACAATCACATTGTCGCCCAAAACGGCTAACGGCGAATTCGCCAAATCCACTCGCAACCCATCGAATGCTGCAATTTCGTGCAGGTACATTCCGGTCGCATGCGCCCCATACACAAGCTCGTTGAGCGCACCGAGATAGTCGCGTGTTCGCTCACCCAGCTCGTGCAGCAGAACGCTTATATCATCGATCACCAGGCGGTGCACCTCTGCTGCCGCAAGCTCACGCAGCAAAACCGATGTGACATAGTCAGGATTTATATCCGCCGCTCTGAAACGCACTATTCGCACGCTACCATCATCAAGCGCACGCTGCAAATCGAGCCCAAGTGCTGCCGCCTTACGCACCAGCTGCTCTGAGTGTTCCGCAAACGACACAAATACGCTGGCTGCGGCAGTTTCAGCCTGCGCCAAAGCCCAGTGCAGCCCAAGTGTTG
>LJCR01000860.1 GCA_001399705.1 Kouleothrix aurantiaca | reverse complement strand
CTTGTGTACTGATTCCTCAGGCGCCATTCCATAGGGAAAGGAGGCCCTGCGACGCTGGCGCTGTATTCCATGTGCACTTTTTTTGCCCAGAATGCATCATTTGCGCAATGTCTGCTGAATAATGCCTGTGGCATGCCGTAGCGGCGTGCCTTTCCGAAGAAGGGTTCAATATGGCTACCCCTCCACCAAGCTCGCGCCGCAGCGTGGGCCTGTTTGTTGCTGCGCTCATGGTTCTGCTCGTTTTCTCGCTGTCGAACGCCGCCGCCGCCACGCTGTACACCGTTGTTACGCCGAATAGCCCCGACGGCTGGCAAGCGGCGAATGTGCGCGCCGACGCGAGTGTGAGCATCACCACAAACCAGCCGCGCGGCGACGCGCCCAACAACCTCGGCTCACTTGAATTCAACACCAACACCGTGACGAACAGCCAGGATAAGGCCGACTATGTGAAATACTGGGGCGTGGTGAGTGGCCGCACGCTGGGCAACCTGAGCGCGCTGAGCTACGAGTTCTACCGCGCCAGCAGCAGCACCACTGCCCAACACTTTGTGCCAGCCCTTCGCCTGGTATATTCGACCAACGAGCCCACGCCGAAGACGGGCTATTTGATCTGGGAGAATGTCTACAACGGCGGCAGCATCAACATCCCCGTGCCGACCAACCAGTGGATCGCGAACGATATTCTGGCCGGCAACTTCTGGATGCGCACGCTCAATCCGGGCTTCACCGTCGAGCAGTACGACGTGACGCTGGCCGAATGGCAAAGCGGCGTGACGTTCGCTGGCTCGCACCAGCTTGGCCCCGACACTAACATTGTTGGCATCGAAGTGGGCGTTGGCTCGGGCTGGGGCAACACGTTTCGTGGCTTTGTCGATAATGTCGCCGCCGGCTTTGGCGGCGACAGCGTGACGGCCAACTTCGAGCCGAACCCGGTGATCGTGCAATGCACCACAGATTGCTATGTGGACGACGACACCGGCAACGACGCGAATGGCGGCACCAGCTTTGCCGATGCCAAGCAGCATATTCAGGCCGGCATCAATCAGGTATCTTCGGGCGGTACTGTGCATGTCAAGGATGGCGTGTATGCCGAGAACCTGGTAATCGGTAAGCCGCTGACGCTGGAAGGCAACCAGCACAGCGTGCTGGCGAAAGGCCGCGCAGGCGGCCAGTCGGTGGTGCAGGCGCTGAACAGCTCGGTTCCCGTCAACATTCAGGCTGACAATGTCACAATTGACGGTTTTGTGTTCGACGGCAGCGCAGCCACCAGCCAGCCCTGGATCATCACCGCGCTGAGCGGGCCGGGCAATGGGCGCTATGAGAAAGTTGCCATTCTGAATAACGAGTTCAAGGGCAACCCCGGCAATGGCACCTTCCCCGGCGGCATGTACATGTCCAACCACGACGACCTGACCGTTGAAGGGAATTACTTCAACGCGCTGGGCCAGCACGCCGTGTTCCTGGCCGGCAGCTCGACAAACGCGATCTATCGCAACAACGACAGCTACCGCAACTATAACTCGAACATTTCGACCCAGGACGCCACCGCCGACGGCCATCAGAACATCCTGATCGAAAACAATCGCGCGGTTGAAGACGACATGATCCTTTTCAACATGCGCAACGCCACCATCCGCAACAACACAATCACCGGCGGCGCCTACTCGACCAGCCGGATCTGGCTGGGTGGCGGTAATCGCACGGTGACCATCAGCGGCAACAGCTTCGCAAGCCTGAAGTCGACCGCCATTCAGATCTTCGACGGCGGCTTTGGCTATGGCCCGAACAGCGCAATGAGGATCACCGGCAACACGATCAACACCACGGTTGCCAACCAGGTCGATAACTATTCGCTGATCGACCTGCGCGATGTGAACGGCAGCAACACCGTCGATGGCAACACCGTCACGCTTTCGGGCAGCTATGCGGCGGGCGGCAGTGCCACCTACGCAGTGGGCGTGCGCGGCAGCGGCACCGGCACCGTCGCCATCACCAACAACGAGTTCAATGGCGGCAATGTGGCCAGCAGCGGCACCCCGCTGAGCAGCGCGGTGCTCATCCGCAGCAACTCGGCCAATGGTGCACTTGGCGCGAACGCGGCGATCACGGTCGCAAACAACTACCTGAAGAACTTCAGCAATGGCGTTGCCGTGTACGACTTCGTGGCGAACGCCTACGGCGGACTGGCCAGCAGCGCGACGCTGAAGGTCAACCTGAACAGCATCACCGGCAACAGCGCGAATGGCGTGATCACCGGCGCGAACGCCCCGACGCTGGATGCCGAGCGCAACTGGTGGGGCTCGAGCACTGGCCCGACAGCTGCGAGCAACCCAACCGGCACCGGCGACAAGGCCACTGGCAATGTCGATTTCGACCCGTGGCTGTGCAGCGGCACCGACACATCGGGCGCAACCGGCTTCCAGCCCAACCCGCAGACTTCGCCCTGCGCCGCGCCCACCGGCACGCTGACAGTCACCAAGTACAACGACCTCAACAAGAACCACGCGAAAGACTCGAACGAATCGGGGCTGAGCGGCTGGACGATCACGGTGAAGCAGGGCTCAACGACCGTTGCCAGCAACACCACTGAC
>LJCR01000086.1 GCA_001399705.1 Kouleothrix aurantiaca | reverse complement strand
ACAGGATGCTGTTGGCCGAGGCGATGAACGAGAAGGGCGAGGTGATCACCGGGTCGCCGTCGGCCACGCCGGCCGCGATCATGCACAGGTGCAGGCCGCTGGTGCCCGAGTTGACGCCCACGCCATGCGCGGTGCCGGTGTAGGCGGCCAGCGCGCGCTCGAAGGCGGTGATCTGCGGGCCGATGCGCAGCGCGGGCGAGTGCATCACCGCGTTCACGGCGGCGATCTCGGCGTCGGTGAGGTCGGGGGAGGCCCTGGGGCTATTCATTGGTTAGCTGCTCGCTTTCACTGCAAAACAATCGGCCAGCTCGGGCAGCGTGGCCACGGTGAGGTCGGGCGCGTGCGCGGGCGTGGCCGGGTCGAGGTGGGTGTACTCGCCGCCGGGCCGGCGCAGCCAGATCGAGGCCATGCCGGCGCGGCGCGCGCCCAGGAAATCTTTGGCCGGGTTATCGGCCACATACACTGCCGCCGATGGCGCAAGGCCCAGCCGCCGGGCGACTTCGGCAAAGGGCTGCGGGCTGGGCTTCCAGGCCGCGCGGCCAAGCTCATCGGAAAATACCACGGCGTCGAAGCTGGCCGCCAGCTGCAGGCCGGCCAGCTTGCGGCGCTGCACGCCCAGGTAGCCATCGCTCACCAGCCCCAGGCGGTAGTGCTGGCGCAGCGCGGCCAGCACCGCCTCGCGATCTGCGCTGAGATCGGTTGTCATGATCGCACTCGCTTTCGTCTATGCCCACCCCAGCTCACGCTTCCCCGCGTCGGTGATCATCAGCGGCGTCCAGGGCGGATCCCAGACCAACTCGACCTCCGAGCGGGCGACGCCGGGCACGCGCAACAGCGCGCGCTGGACCGCCTGGCCGATCGTGTCGTGCAGCGGGCAGCCCGGCGTAGTGAGCGTCATCTCGACATGGACGCAGTCGTCGCGCTGCGCCACGCCGTAGATTAGCCCCAGATCGACAACGTTGATCCCGACCTCGGGGTCGTAGACCTGGCGCAGCGCCGCCAATAGTTCATCTTCGCCGGCCATCATGCATCTCCATTAGGCAGCTCACCCCTCGGTGCGGCTTGCGCGCGAGAGGGACAGCTGCCGCACTACAGATCAACGCCACAGTGCAAAAATCGACAACCTTGCAGTTTTACAAGTGGTTCCATGCTCAGCTTAGCATAGACGGACGCTCGGATCGTTGATCCAGATCAATGATGCTCGCTGATCGCTGGTACTGAACCGCTGCGGCGCCGGCAGGAGGAGCGCCTGCTCTATTTGCTGGCAGCCGGCGCTGATGAGTAAGGCTCCCGTCACTCCGGCTTCATCCTGGAGTCAGGGTGATGGACTAGAGTGCTGTTAGCAGTCCAGATTGATTCTGGGTGGATTGTAGAGATCAGTAGAACCAGGCTGCTTGACGCAGAAAGGAGCCGCTATGTATCGCTCTGTTATTGTTCCGCTTGACTACTCGGCCGCCGATGAGTATGTGCTGCCCATAGCAGTCCAGGTCGCCCGTGGTTTGGATGCCATATTGCGTCTACTCTACATACCAAAACCAGAAGCTGCCCGCACGCTGGAAGGCGGAACATCGCTCGACGTCGCTCTACCGTCCCCAGCACGCGTCCGCAGGGCTACCTGGAACAGATTCGCCATCGGCTCGCGGCGGGATCGGATCTGACGATCACTGCTGATGTTTTGCATGGGCCAAATGGCCACGCGAACGCCACCCGCCCGGACGTCACCGACCTGGATCTGGTGGTGCTGGCAAATCACCGCCACAATGGACCGGTGCGCTTCTGGCTCGGCGACATCACCGATGCGCTCGTCTATTGGCGGCCGGCGCCGACTCTGGTGCTACGCTCAGGCGATGCAACGCCGGACGACGTTGAGCCTCACCCTGGATTCCAGCGCATGCTGCTCCTGCTCGATGGTTCTGCTTTGGCGGAACAGATCCTTGTGGCGGCAGTCGCGCTCGGGAAGGCCGTGGGGCCGAGTATACACTACTGCACCTCGTTGATCCCTACAACTTCGTGAGCGGCGAGCCGGTCCCATACACCTCCAGGCTCTCCGATCTGACGATAGCGCACATGCAGGCCGAAGCACAGGACTACCTCGACGCTATCGCGCTGCTGATGCGCGCCGAGAGGCTTCAGGTGCAGTCGCGCGTCATTGTTGCAGGTGACGCATCGCAATAAGGCAGGTGGCCCGCGGAGTGTCGTGAGACCAATAAACTGGCTCTTGCGCAAAGATCGTGCGATACCCCTGTAGCTGATATTTGGCACCTCATTGTATTGAGGAATAACAAACCGCTGCACGAAAGATGCGCAAGAACCCGTTCTTGGGTCTCATGTCACCAGTTCCCATTTCATGCTCCTGCCTCCTGTGCTGCACGAATATCCAGCCTCGATTCTACCGCAGCCAGGAAAAGAGGATTATGAGTGGATGTCAAACTATAACCCTTGACAGAAGTGGACTGTCTTTGGCATGTCCGCGTGATGGAAATGTTCGGCCGCGCGTGTGCTTGCGTTACGGAAACGTTTGCTGTAGCTGAGACGAGCGTACGGAAGCCACCACGTTCGCGGATGACATCTTGGATTACTCCTTGAGGATTTTGTAAAGCAACGCATGTACGGCTGGCAGTAACGACAGACAGCTCAGCGCGATCAGTGCTGTCGTCCAATTCAAATCTGTGAGACCTTCCTTGGCGAGTTCCTTCCGCGCCCAAAGCCAGAAGGGGATCACGATGGTCGGTGCGGTGGCTACGCCTGAAGTATACTGTCGGAACGCGGCCGTGAGTGCCAGATGCCCGAAGCCATGGATCCCAAACGCGAGCAATGCAGCACGAAAAAAGGGCGCTCTGCCCTCGCTTCTCACCCCAAGGACTGCCGCCGTACTCATGACCAATGCCATGAACCCGATGCCTATGCGCACATGCTTCTGCGACATACCAGCGCGCCGCAAGCCTGCCGGAATAGGTGCATTCTTCGGCAGCTTGCCAGAGATCGCCTTGCTGGTCGCACTCATGGTCCACACCTCTTCGAGATCATGAATCGCCCACGCTGCGAGGAGACCGAGACCGACTTTGGTTGTGCGTTTCATCGTTCTCCTTCTCAAGCACGTCACAGGCCAGCGTACCCTCTGCTGGTCTAGATTTCTTCAAAATGATAGTGCAAGGCATCAGGAAGCCATGCACCGTCTCTTAGAACAAGCGTGTGTCATTACAGGGTGCCATCTCATCGATACGTCCAATTATACTCCGCATGTGCGATAAGACAGGATTTCCTACAGTCACGCCTACGGGCAAGGGTCAGGCGGCCCAACCGGGATGTGTGCAGACGCTGCGGCAGAGAGCCATGCAATCGCGCTCATGGACGCTTTTATGGGATGAGCCTTTAGCTTAACGCAAATGCATCAAGGGTTTGTCGATTTTTTGTGCCAGAATCCCTTGAATTTCTGGTACTCTGTCACGCGGGATGCGATGCGAGGAGATCCCTCGATGCCCACCAGCCTGCTAGTAGCAAGGCAATTGCCAACACGTAATACAAGAAGATATTGACGATGCTGACAGAAGACGGATTCGTGATGACATCTTCAATAACATGGTTCGTCGCGTGGCATAGGCTACCGATGCCCACCAACGTGATCATGATATGGTGACGCGCAGGATTCCGCACCGCCCAGAGAAGCATCAGACCCAATACGAGTAAAAAACTCCCAGCATCTCCCACATAATGTCGATTGTATGGCGGGTAGTTACCCAGGTGCTCGAAAAACCATTGTGGAACTAACAGCATCAAAAACGCCCCCACGCCATAAGATACGCCGACACTCAATGCGAGTACACGTACAAACGTTTGTTTCCAGTACATCGTTATTTCCCTTCATCCGCTTGGTGTCTCAGTTGGGTGAAAATACGACGGGCAGGGCTGCCTATTACTCTGGAAAATAAGTAGTTCGATACTTCCGTGAAGGTCTGGTAGACTCAGACCATGAACAAACAGCACATTACGCTGAGCGACACGGATCGCTCGACCCTGACCGATCTGCTCGCTCGCGGCACGCTCTCGGCCAAGACGTTCAAACGCGCCACCGCGCTGCTCGAACTTGATCGCGGCAAGACACTCGTCGACGTTGCCGCCACCGTGCAGGTCTCCTATCCGACCGTCTCGTCCTGGCGTGACAAATACATCTCGCTGGGTCTACGCAGTCTCAACGACGCGCCGCGCTCGGGTCGTCCAATCGAGATTGATGGTCAACAGCGCGCCAAAATCACTGCGCTTGCCTGCTCCGATGCACCAGAAGGTCACGCCCGCTGGTCCTTACGCTTGCTGGCTGAGAAAGCCGTCGAAAGCGGTCTGTGCGAGCACGTTTCACACAGCCTGGTCGGCAACATGCTCAAAAAAACGACCTGAAGCCGCATCGGCACCAAACCTGGTGTATCGGCACGATCAACGCCGCCTTTCTGGCACGGCTCGAACAGATTCTCGCGCTGTATGCGCTGCCCTATGATCCGGTCTACCCTGTGGTGTGCTTTGATGAACGACCGTGTTTCTTGATTGGCGACACGCTCAGCCCACGACCGATGCGCAAAGGCGAGATTGCCAAGCAACATTACGAGTATGAAAAGCTCGGCTCGTGTGCGCTGCTCGCTGCGATAGAACCGCTCACAGGACGACGATTTGGGCACGTCCACGAGCGACGAACCAAGCGCGAGTTTATGGAGTTTTGCCAAGCACTTGCGGCAGCCTATCCTGAGGCAACCAAGATCCGTTTGGTGCTGGACAATCTCAACACCCACAACGCCTCATCATTCTATGAACATCTCAGTGCCGAGGAGGCGTTTGCACTGGCCGGGCGATTTGAGTTTATCTACACACCGAAAAGCGCGTCGTGGCTGAACATGATCGAGTGCGAATTCTCGGTGATCTCGCGGCAATGTCTGGACCGACGGATTGCGACAATTGCGTGCCTACGCAGCGAAGTGCTCGCCTTACTCGAAGAACGCAGTGCCAAGGGTATCAAGATCCATTGGCAGTTCGGCATCCAAGCTGCACGTTCCAAGCTCAATTCGAAATATACCCGCGTCAACTCAGCCAATGAGAAATATCGGATCTCTTAATTTCCAGAGTACTATGCTCTTATAGAGCTTCCTGTAGCTGGCCGTATGTGCGTTCCACCCACTCGGTCCAGGTGACCCTGCCTACAACCTGTGCTGGCGCAGTGTTCATACCGCGTCGATAAGCGTTTGCCGTTGCTCCCCACACTGGTAGATGGGTGATTGCTTTTCGTATCTGACGGGTCTTTAGCCAGGTACGCGCCATGTCGCCGAGTCGTAGTAGATCTGGCCCTGCCATATCCGGTACGCGCCCTTTCGCACCTTCTTCACCAAGTTGAATCAGGTGTGCAGCGACCTCGCCTGAATCAGTGGGCTGACCTTGAAAATCAGTTGGCAGGAGCAGGAACGGTAGATGATTAGCTGCTCTGAGTATCATATCTACGAGGGAATGGAACTGCGTAGCACGCAAAATAGTGTAGGGCACTCCCGACGACTCAATCAATCGTTCCGCTGCGATCTTGCTTTTGTAGTAACCCATTTTCGGGAAATGCTCAATCCCGACAATGGAGATGTACACGAAATTCTTAATCTGTTCCCTGCGCGCCGCTTCAAGCAAGCGTCGCGTTCCCTCCACGTCCACAGTGTGGATATGGATGGGGTTCGTGGCAAGATGCAAAATCGTCTGTGTGCCCCTCACCGCCTCGGCTAGTCCGTTCCCACTGCTCAGATCGGCCTGTGCCCATTCGAGACGGGCGTCGAGATTTTCGGGACGGCTACGCCGACTCATGATACGCACCCTATTTCGATCCAGATTTATATGGGTGACCACTTCGTGTCCTAACCCGCCGGTCCCTCCGGTGATGAGTATGTAAGCCATGATAGGTCCTTCCTCTTTTGCTCCTTTGATCCCTGGGTTACGGAGACTTGTAACAACTCAGCCTTGCATGAACCTGAGTTTTCACTATAAAGATGGCAAGCTGGCTCGCGCCGCTCGCTCCCCCTGACTACCGATCTCGTTCGTCAAAGTTCATCAGGTCTCATCGTATTCTCTCCAACCAGGCGTCTTATTCCGCGCTGTCTGGAACAATTCGGAAGACCGGAAAAGACGACGCTACCGCTTCGAACGCCTCGACCGGGGCATCCTTGTCCGCGGGGATATGGGGGCGCGCACCGGGCGCGCGCCGCAAGTAGGCTTTCAGGATGGGCGCGCGCTGATCGACCGGCACCTCTTCGAGTTGAACCGCTGTGCGGCCCTTTCGTCGAATAAACGCCCGTCCGTGGGCGGCCCGGACGTTTTGAACCCATTGCGCTCCATTCCCCAGCATGGAGACCAGGTACTGCTGCCCGTCGACAAGCGCCATCGCCACCGGCAGCGCGATAAGCCGCCCTGACTTCCGTCCCGTCACTTCCAGGGTCACCATGTAGCTTGGGGCGATGCCCGACGAGTGGATCGCGGCAAAAAAGCTGTTGATCAGCCGTCCGATCCGACTGGGGCGCTGCCCACGATAGAACCGACGATGCGTGATGTTATTTACCTTGTCCAACACCATCCATACCTCCATGTTCATCGTCATTCCCTAAACGCGATGGGCTGACCGCACAACGGACAACGTCTACCGGCGTGAAGCTGGTCGAGCAGCGCCACCAGGAGCAGGGGCAGACCCAGACCATTAAGCCTATCCAGCACACCGTGCAGGGCCGCCTGGTCGGCTACCGTACCGCGTAGAACCGTCTCGCCATCGTCTTGCGAGGTCAGGACGAAACCCTCGAACCAGTCTGCCCATTTGGAATCCAGGTTGCCCTTCACCCTGATGTGGTACATGCTTCCTTCGATATGCTTCTCGTCAGGCATTTAGCGCAGCTCCAGGTATCGAAATCTATCAGATGTGACTTGCCTTGCAGAACGTCCCCAAGGTTTCCATTGGGATACAGCGCCAGACACGCCGGCAAAGCCAGACCAATCAGCCTGCCGAATACAATGGCGGCCCACTTGATGAATCGTTTCATGCGTACACTCCTCGCCTGAAACTTCAGGAGCCGGCTTACCACGCAATAACGGATACCATTCTATGGACTTGAACCGCGAGACACTATTCCCCAAATGGGGAATCTAGGGGATAGAAAAGGGATATAGCAGGCGAATTACGGTGGAAATCGCCAGATGCGTGTGCAGGAGAGAATGACTACAGTAGCTTCAATTCGTGGCCGCGCCTGACTGTCTGCATCCGGCCATGGACGTCGAGCTTCCTGCCGATATTCTTCAGGTGCTGTTTGACCGTGCCTGGGGAGACGACCAGCCTGTCAGCAATTTCCTTGTTCGAGAGGCCCTCGGCAAGCAAACGCAAGACTTCCAACTCGCGCGCGGTGAGCGGATCGATCGTTGTTTCGGCGGGGGAAGGCGGAAGCGGAATTGTCTGCGCTCCGCTCGCCTGCTGGAAACGCTTCAGAAGGGCGCTTGCCGTCGGCCCGACGCCAGAACTGCACGCGCTTGTTTGCTCCAATAAGTTGCGGAAGGGTTGCCCCAGGTCAAGAAAGACACGCAAATACCCTTCTGGACGGGCCAGGGAAATCGCCTGGGACAGGACTGCCTCCGCCTCGGCGCTCACCCCTTGAGCGTCCAGCGCCAGGGCTTGCAAGCTGAGGATTTCAATCAGGCGGCCAGTGCGCCCTCCCGTCTCTGCCAGTAAACGCTGCCGGGCCAGTAAGTC
>LJCR01000858.1 GCA_001399705.1 Kouleothrix aurantiaca | reverse complement strand
ATGCTGCTCGTGCTCGATAACTTCGAACATCTGCTCGATGGCGCCGATCTGGTCGCGGATATCCTTGCCCATGCGCCACAGATCACCCTGCTAATCACGTCGCGCGAGCGCTTGAGGCTGCAGGCCGAATGGCTGGTCGATCTCAAAGGGCTTGCCTACCCGCCAGATGATCCGCAACCTTTGGCCGCGCAGGAAATCCCCACGCCGCCAACCGACTACAGCGCCGTCCAGCTGTTTGTGCAGCGGGCCGCGCAGTCGCAGCCCGATCTGGCTCTGTCTGAAGCTCCTCTCACAACCATTGTACGGATCTGCCAGCAGATCGCAGGAATGCCGCTGGCGATCGAGCTTGCCGCCGCGAGTCTGCGCACGCTGTCGCTCGCCGAGATCGAGCAGCAGATTCGCGCGAACCTGGATGTTCTCGCAACCACCCTGCGCGACGTGCCAGCCCGCCACCGCAGCATGCGGGCGGTCTTCGACCATTCGTGGCACCTGCTCGGCGAAAGCGAGCGCGCGCTGCTCAGCGGATTGGCCGTGTTCCGCGGCGGCTGGGCGGCCGAGGCAGCCAAACAGGTAGTGGGGGCTTCGCGCGGGGCGCTCACAGCGCTGATCGACAAGTCGCTGGTGTACCAGGCCACTGCCCCAGCGCGCAATCTCGCAGCTGCTACCGAGCCGAACCTTCAGGGAGCGCCGCGCTATCTCATGCTGGAGCCAATCCGCGAGTACGCGCTGGAGCGGCTCGCCATGCGCCCGGATGCCGAGACGATTCGGCAACGCCACGCGCTTTACTTTGCCACGCTGGCCGAGGCGGCCGCAACTGAATGGAACACGCCCAGGATCGAGGCGGCAATCGCGAGCTTGCGGCGCGAGTATGACAACATGCGCGTCGCGCTTCAGTGGGCATCAGGCACCCCCAGCAGCGAACTTGGGCTGCGGCTTGCACAGGCGCTGTGGCGGTTCTGGCGGAGCCGCAGCCACACCAGCGAGGGGCGCGTCTGGCTGGAACAGATCCTGGCCCTGGATGAACACCCTGCCGACCCAGCCACCATCGCCGCACGACACCGCGCGATACAGGCCGCAGCCTGGCTCGCCTCCGACCAGCACGATTTTGAAACTGCTACACGGCTGTTCGAGCAAAGCAGGGTGTTGCGCAGCGCGCTGGGTGAGTCTGCGGGCGAGACGGAATTGCTGATCAACGCCGCACGAAAGGCGCGCGTCGCCGGGCACTATCAGCAAGCAACCGCGCTGCTGGAGGATGTCCTGGCACGACACCGCGCGCTCGCTTCTGAGCCAGCGCTGGGCAGCGCCGAGCCAGAACGCTCATTCGACGAGTTTGGGTTGGTGCTGCGCGAGCTTGGCCTGCTGCTGCGCGAGCAAGGCGAATTCAGCCGTGCCAGCGCGCTATTTGCCGAGGGCCTGACGCTGCACCGCGCGATCGGCGACCGCGCAGGTGAGGCTTTCGCGCTGTTGGGGCTTGCCGATGTGGCGCGCGACCAGGGCCATACCACTGAGGTACACAAATATGCCGAGCCGAGCCTGGCAATCCTGCGCGAGCTCGGCACCGAGTGGGCCATCGGCTTCGCGTTGCATACCCTGGCGCTCGGAACGTATTATGCGGACGATGTGACGCGGGCTTTTGCGCTGATTCGCGAAAGTGTCGCGTTATTTCGCGCGCTCAAGGCCGAAGGCAGCCTGGCCGAGGTTCTCCTCACGCTTGGGAAAATTGCGCTGGCGTGCAAAGATCAGACAGCAGCCTACACAGCGCTGATTGAGGCCCTCCAATACGCTTGGGCTGTGGGGCCGCGCGTGATGGTAGCGCCGGCGCTGGAAGGGCTGGCCAGTGCGCTTGTTGCACAGGAACAGGTGGAATTAGGCACCCGTCTCGTAGCTGTTGCAGCAGCGCTACGCGCGCAGATGGGCACGCCCGTGTGGCCAGCCGATGCAACCGCCGTTGAGCAGACTCTGGCGGCTGCTGCGTTTCACGCCCTGGCTGTACGCCGGCAGCCTGCTGTTGCAGATCGGCCGTCTTGGCATTCTGGTGCTGCCCGGCCTGGTCATCCAGCGCATCTTCGACACGCTGGCCGGCGCGGATCGTTTCAACTGGGGGCTGTGGGGCCTGATTGCGCTGCTGGTGGGCGTGGCGCTGGCACGCGTGGCCGTGCTGCTGAGCGCAATCTTCGCCGAGCTGACCGGCTACCTCACCAGTGCCGGGCTGCTGCGCACCAACGCCTTTGCGCGCCTGCTGGCCCGCCCCGATGCGCGGGCGCTGGCGGTGCCGGCCGGCGACATTGTGAACCGGCTCGAAAAAGACGCTGGCACGCTTGCAACCTGCATCGCGCAGCTGAACGTCCAGATCGGCTCGCTGGCTGGCGCGCTGGTGGCGGTGATCCTGATGCTGCGCATCGACGCGCTGGTGACAGCCGTGGTGCTCCTGCCGCTGCTGCTCACTACCGCGCTGGCGCAGCTTGCCAGCCGGCACCTGTTTGCCTTCAACCAGGCCAGCCGCGCCGCCGATGGCCGGGTGAGCGCGTTTCTGGGCGAGGCGCTTGGTGCGGCGCAGGCGCTGCAGGTGGCCGGCGCAGAACCGCATGTGGTTGCGCGC
>LJCR01000859.1 GCA_001399705.1 Kouleothrix aurantiaca | reverse complement strand
GGTGTTGAGCGCGCGCAGCATCAGCGCGATGCCGCGCGGGAACGAGCCGGTGTTGTTTTCGCGCAGGCTGAACTCGACTGTGTTCATGGCGGCGTCGACTGTCTCGGGGTCGATGCCAGCTTGCGCAAGCTGGGTTAAAGTCTGGAGGATCAGCGCCTCGACGGCGTCGGCGTCGTGTGAGTCGATTCCTTTCAGGCCGACCGAGAAGGTCATCTGGCGCAGCGAATCGTTCAGGCCGCCGCCGGTCAGGTCTTCGCCCAGGCCCGAATCGATCAGCGCTTTGCGCAGCGGCGAGGCCGAGGTGCCGATCAGGATGTAGGACAGAATGCCCAGCCCAAGGTCGGTTTCGATGTCGGCAATCTCGTCGAGCATCCAGTTGAGCGTGAGCATGGCCTTTTTCTCGCCATCCTCCTGCGTGCCGGCGTAGGTGCGCGCCACGCGGCGCGGCTCGTCGAAGCGCGATTGCAGCGCCACGGCCGAATCGACCTCGGCGCGCTCGAACTCGCTCAGGTAGGCGTCGAGCAGCTTCAGGCGCTCGGTCGGGTCGTCGTCACCATAGAAGAAGATGCGCGAGTTCGACGGGTGATAATAGCGCGTGTGGAAATCGGTAAACTGCTCAAAGGTCAGGTCGAGGATGTTGCGCGGGTTGCCGCCCGAGTCGACGCTGTAGGTAGTATCGGGGAACAGCACCTGCTGCGACTGCTCGCCCAGCACGCTGTCGGGCGAGGAGTAGACGCCCTTCATCTCGTTATAGACCACGCCCTTGTAGCTCAGCGGGCCGTCGGGCGTGTCGAGCTCGTAGTGCCAGCCTTCCTGCTGCAGCACCGCGGGCGTCAGGCGCGGGAAAAACACCGCGTCGAGATACACATCGATCAGGTTATAGAAATCCTGCACGTTCTGGCTGGCAACCGGGTAGCATGTTTTGTCCGGGTAGGTCATCGCGTTCACGAACGTTTGCAGCGACCCCTTGATCAGCTCGACAAAGGGTTCTTTCACCGGGTATTTGCGCGAGCCGCACAGCACCGAGTGCTCAAGAATGTGCGCCACGCCGGTGGAGTCGGAAGGAGGTGTGCGGAAGGTAATGCCAAACACTTTGTTTTCGTCGTCGTTCTGGAGCGAAAGCAGCTCGGCGCCAGTTTTGGCGTGCCGATACAGCTGCGCACGCGTGTTGATCTCGGGGATGTCGCGATCTTCGACCAGCTCGAAACCAAATGTCGTCATACGTTTTTCCTTATCTGAAGGCACTCATTAACGCGCCAGGCCCTGCGCCGGGGAAATTTACTGCATTGGCAGGCAAATGCGCGGCAATGCGCGCCCTTATTGTACCAGATGCGCGCCGTCCACGGTGCTTGCGGCGGCGCGCGCGGGCGCATATAATCGGCGCGACCCGCCCTGGAGGAGCTACACCATGCCAACAAGCGAAATTTGCTTTCTGAGCGCGGCCGAGCTGGCCCGCCGCATCCGCGCGCGCGAGCTTTCGGCCACCGAGGTGATGCATGCGCACCTCGCGCAGATCGAGCGCGTCAACCCGCTGGTGAACGCAATCGTCACGCTGCTGCCTGAGCAGGCGTTGGAAGGCGCGCGCGCCGCCGACGCAGCCCTGGCGCGGGGCGAGGCGGCTGGCCCGCTGTTCGGCCTGCCGATCGCGCACAAAGACCTGGCGAACACGCGCGGAATTCGCACCACGCAAGGCTCGCCAATCTTCCGCGATTTCGTGCCCGACCACAGCGACCTGATTGTTGAGCGCATTCAGGCGGCTGGCGCGATCAGCATTGGCAAAACGAATGTGCCCGAATTTGGCGCGGGCTCGCAAACCTTCAACCCGGTGTTCGGCGCGACGCGCAACCCCTACGATACCAGCAAAACCTGCGGCGGATCGAGTGGCGGCGCGGCAGTGGCGCTGGCCTGCGGCATGATCCCGATTGCCGACGGCGGCGATATGGGCGGCTCGCTGCGCAACCCGGCCGGCTACTGCAACGTCGTCGGGCTGCGGCCAGCGCCGGGGCGCGTGCCCAACTACCCGGCCGGCATGGCCTGGAATACGCTGGGCGTGGTTGGGCCGATGGCGCGCACCGTGGCGGATGTGGCGCTGTTGCTAAGCGCCATTGCCGGCGCGGATGCGCGCGCGCCGCTCTCGATTGCCGAGCCCGGCAGCCGCTTTGCGCAGCCGCTTGAGCGCAACCTGCGCGGCGTGCGGGTTGCGTGGGGGCGCGACTTCGGCGGCCTGCCGGTGGACCCGCGCGTCACCGCCGCGCTGGAAAGCCAGCGCCATGTGCTCGAAAGCCTGGGCTGCGTAGTCGAGGATGCCGAGCCAGACTGGAAGGACGCCGACGAGATTTTTCAGATCCTGCGGGCGTGGGGCTTTGAAAGTGGCCTGGGCGCACTGCTCGACGAACACCGCGCGCAGATGAAAGACACCGTGGTGTGGAATATTGAGCAGGGGCGCAAACTCAGCGGCGCGCAGGTGGCCTGGGCCGAGCGCGAGCGCACCGCGCTGTACGAGCGCATCGGCGCGTTCATGCGGCGCTACGAGTTTCTGGCGCTGCCAGTCACACAACTGCCGCCTTTCAATGTCGAAACGCCCTATCCTACAGAAATT
>LJCR01000857.1 GCA_001399705.1 Kouleothrix aurantiaca | reverse complement strand
CCATTGATCAGGCCGCAGGCCGCGCCGGTGAGCAGGCCGCCCAGCACGCCGATCACAATCGGCATCTGCCATTTGGTAATGAACACGCCGGTCATCACGGCGGCGAGTGTCATCACCGTGCCGATCGACAGGTCGATGCCGCCGGAAATAATGACAAACGTTACGCCCAACGCCAGCACGCCATTCACCGCTGTGGCGAGCAGAATGCCAATGACGTTGCTGAACGTCAGGAAGTTTGACGACGCGAGTGAAAAAACGACGAACAGCACAATCAGGGCTGCAAATGCGAGAACGCGTTGCATTGCATCGGCACGGATCAGCGTGCGCCGGGTGGCGACAGTCGTTGCCATAGAAACCTCCACAGTAAGGTTAGATGCGGCTTAGGCGTGCGCCAGATCCTCACGCTGGGTTGCGTAGGTCATGATCTTCTCTTGAGTTGCCTCGCGGATCGGCAGGTTGCCGGTGATGCGCCCCTCGCACATCACAATCACGCGGTGGCTCATGCGCAGCACCTCGGGCAGCTCCGACGAGATCATAATGATCGATTTGCCCTGCTGCACCAGCTCGTTCAGCAGCTTGTAGATTTCGTTTTTCGCGCCAATGTCGATGCCGCGCGTTGGCTCGTCGAAGATCAGGATGTCGGTGTTGGCGGTGAGCCATTTGCCGATGATGACTTTTTGCTGGTTGCCGCCCGAGAGATTTTTAACTTTCTGCTGGATTCCGGGCGTTTTGATCGCCAGGTTTTGCACCTGGGTTTCGGCGGTGCTGCGCGTGCGTTGGGCGTTCACAATACCGAGCGCGCTCAGGAACTTGCGCATCGAGGCCAGCACGACGTTGGTTTCGACATCCATGCCCAGCGCCAGGCCATAGCGCTTGCGATCTTCCGACAGGTAGCCGATGCCGTGGCGCACTGCGTCGCTGGGGTTGTGGATGTGGGCCTTTTTGCCGTGCACATAGATCTCGCCCGAGTCGATCGGGTCGGCGCCAAACACGGCGCGCGCAACCTCGGTGCGCCCGGCGCCCATCAGCCCGGCAAAGCCGAGGATTTCGCCGCGCTTGAGCGAGAAGTTGATGTCCTTCAGCACTTTGCCACGGTTCAGGTCTTTGACTTCCAGCACCACGGCCTGCCCCTGATCTTCGGGCAGCGCCGGGCGATCTTCAAAGATCGTGCGCCCAACCATCATGCTGATAATGCGGTCGATCGTGGTGTCGGCAGTGTTAACCGTATCAACGTACCGGCTGTCGCGCATGACGGTGATGCGGTCGGTGATCTGCTTGATCTCGTCCATGCGGTGCGAGATGTACACAATCCCCACGCCACGGTCGCGCAGCTGGCGAATGATGCGGAACAGATCTTCGATCTCGGCGTCGGTGAGCGCGGCGGTCGGCTCGTCCATGATCAGCACTTCGGAGTTATACGACAGCGCTTTGGCGATCTCGACCATTTGCTGCTTGGCGACGGTCAGGTCGGAAACTTTGGTGCGCGGGTCGAGGTTGAGGTGCATGCGCTCGAACAGCTCGGCGGTTTGCTGGTTCAGCGCCGGCTCGTCGAGCCAGAAGCGCACGCCGGTGCGTGGCTCGCGGCCAATGAAGATATTTTGCGCAAGCGTCAGGTGCGGCATCAGGTTCAGCTCCTGGTGGATGATGCTGATACCCAGCTCCTGCGCGGCCTTGGGCGAGCTGATCTCGACTTCCTGGCCTTTGTAAGAGATGCGGCCGGCGTCTTTGGGGTAGATGCCGGAAAGAATCTTCATAAGGGTCGATTTGCCGGCGCCATTTTCGCCACACAGCGCGTGGACCTCGCCGGCGCGCAGGTCGAAGCGGCAGTGATCGAGCGCGTGTACGCCCGGGAAGCGCTTGTCGATATCTTCCATGAGGACCAGCACGTTGTCCACGCATGCCTCCCTGCATTCGTCTGCTTGCCCCGCGCAGCCTGGTGTGCAAGCGGCGGGCGATTCAAGCGAAGGACTCTGGTTCCGGCGGCCACTGCCGGACGCGCACGATAGTGGAGTGTGTTGTGTTGTGGTAGCGATAACATTCTAGTACAGCGCTTCGGGTTTGTCAAGGGGCTTCTTAAAAGAATTTTACCAGCACATGCCGCCAAGGCATCGGAGCCAGTTAATGCGATATTTCACGAATGCGCCAGCGTAATCACGAAAACCTGCAGAAAAGCGCCACTTGATTTCCAGCACCCGATCCGCTACAATAATGTCGTCCCGTGATAGCGCTATCATTTTATAACAACAGCCGGGCATCAAGGGAGAAGCGAATGGCTGTCACCATCACTGATGTTGCTGAGCGCGCTGGCGTCTCGGCGATGACTGTATCACGTGTTATTAACGGCAGCCAGCGGGTGCGCTCCGACACGCGCAAACGTGTCGAGGCGGCGATTGCCGAGCTTGGCTATGTGCCGAACAGCCTGGCGCGCGGCCTTTCCAGCCAGCGCGCCGGCCTGCTGGCGCTGCTGGTGCCCGATGTTGCGAACCCTTTTTTTACGCTGATTGTGCGCGGCGCCGAGCATGTGGCCCGCCGCGCTGGCTACCGGATGATTCTGTGCAACACCGAGAGCGAGCTTGAGCGCGAGTACGAGTATGTGCAGGAA
>LJCR01000856.1 GCA_001399705.1 Kouleothrix aurantiaca | reverse complement strand
GACAGATTCATGGTGTTGAGTGCGCCCGGCAGAACAATTGTTGTATTCATTCAGTATCTCCTTGCCGCCGGACCACTCACGTCACCATAAGCGTCCTTGCTTCGAAAAAGGGTGCTTTGGAACCAGTTTCGGCGGTTGAACGGATCGGTTGCGGATGCCGCACCGATGCTGCTGGCGCGCTTTTGCTGCCAGCTTAATATTGGCCCGATTAGTCGTGCCCATGTTGTTGCGATAAAGGGGCGACCTCGGTTGCAGCAAGCTGCTGAGCGAACTGCTCGAGAGTGTCGCGATCCTCCTGCTCAATTGATTCGATGCGCAGCGCTCGCGCCAGCCCCTGACGCTTGAGCGCCTGCTCCCAGCAGCTTGCCTGGTGGCACAGATAAGCGCCGCGCCCGGCGCGCTTGCCACCCGGGTCGAGTGCGACGCGCCCTTCCGCTGTTCGCACCAGACGAATCAGGCCGCGCTTGGTTTCCGAGCGCCGGCACGCGATGCACATGCGCATTGGCACAGGCTTTACGCGCGGGCCAGCTGATTTTTTCTTTGCCTGAGCCATAGAACAAACCGTACGGCCTTATTCCTCGTCCTCGCTATCGCCGGCGGTTTCATCATCTTCCGCCAGCATATACGAAGCGATCAGCCGGTCATTATGGTAGATGTTCAGCTTTTGCGGTGTTGCGCGCAGCTGGACCATCTCACCAATCAGGTCATCACCCAGCGGGCCGTAGCGATGGTTCTGGTATACCACTGTGCCGTCGGCGCGAACCTTGCGCGATTCGACTTTGGCAGTCGCGAGTGCTGCCTCGGTGGCAAGCAGCTCGGCGTCAGCGGCGTCGCGGGCCTCGGCAGCGGCGCGCTCTTCGTCAAGCAGCGCAGTCGCGCTCTTGATGTCGATGCGCCAACCGGAAAGTTTGGCAGCCAGACGGACGTTCTGCCCTTCCTTGCCAATCGCCAGCGAAAGCTGCTTGTCGGGCACGATCACCGTAGCCGCGTGTTCGTCTTCGCGCAGCTGGACCTCAACAACCTGGGCTGGCGAAAGTGCATTGGCAATAAACTCTTTTGGGTCCGACGACCACTGCACCACGTCGATCTTCTCGCCGTTCAGCTCGTTGACAATATTTTGAATACGGACGCCACGCATGCCCACGCACGAGCCAACCGGGTCAATGCCCTCCTGGCGAGCCGTAACGCCGACTTTGGTGCGCAGGCCCGGCTCGCGCGCGATCGACTTGATCTCGACGGTGCCGTTGTAAATTTCGGGCACTTCCATCTCGAACAAGCGCATGATCAGCTGCTTGTGGGTGCGCGACGCGATCAGGCGCGGGCCACGATCCTCGTTGCGAATCTCCATCAGGTAGACCTTCAGGCGCTGCCCGTGGTAGTAGCGGTCGGAGTCAACCTGCTCTTTGGGTGGCAGGATCGCTTCGGCCTTGCCCATTTCGAGGATGACGTTGCCCTTCGAGACGCGCTGCACCGTTGCGGTAACCAGCTCGCCCTCGCGATCCATATATTCGCCATAGATGTGCGCCCGCTCGACTTCCTTGATGCCTTGCAGGATCACTTGCTTGGCTGTCTGTGCGGCAATGCGCCCGAAGTCGTTCGGCGTGCTTTCAACGACAATGGTTTCGCCAAGCTCGACATCGGATTTGACGCGCTTTGCGTCGACATAATCTATCTCAAAGCGGTCATCGAAAACCTCGTCGACCACCTGTTTTTCAGCAAACACGCGCGCCTGGCCGGTCTGTGGGTCGAGCTTGACCGTGACCTCGATCGGCGGCGGGTTATTGCCCAAGGTACGGCGATAGGCCGTTACTAGGGCCTTTTCCATAACTTCAACAATTGCTTCTTTTGGAATACCGCGCTCAGCCGCAATCTGTGAAATTGCGGCGTAAAACTCGTGTTTCATTCGATCCTCACCCTACCATATCGAGGCAAACCGCCGTCTCAATCAGCTCGTTCGAAAAAGAACAATAAGAAAAGTGGGGGCTACCCACTTTTCGGCGAAGTCCGTCTCGTGCAGCCGCTAGTATACCATTTCCGCGCTGCGTTCGCAACCGCTATGGCGCGGCTGTTGGCGCTGGGGTGGCACCATCCGCAGGTGCAGGGTAGCTGGTTCCGTCGGGTGCCGGGTAGGAACCACCGCCCGGCGCGGGGTACGAGCCGCTGCCAGGGGCGGGGTAGCTTGTTCCGTTTGCAGGCGCGCCACCTTCTGCAGGCGCACTTGTCATAACTTGTGGTGGGACAGCGGTGCCGCCCGCTGGCGCGCTTGGGCTCACGTCGCAGGCGGCGAGCCCGCCCAACACGACAAGTGACGCGAGAAAGAGACGAATATGCTTCATAGTTACGAAAGCTCCTTCTGTGCTTGATACCCAAAGCATAGTAGCGAAGCGCTTCCGCATTGTCAAGGGATAGAGCTAAAAATCCAAAGCAACATTACATCACTAATGTTGCTTTGAAACTCTATATAAACCTGCCCCCTGGCGTTTTCTCCTGATTCTCTCATCTTATCGACTGTATGCGGCTTCTATAATGACGGCGCACCGCAGCGAGCACCACTCCCCTTTCAGATTCCCTACATGAAGGAGGGCGACTATGACACGTAAAC
>LJCR01000855.1 GCA_001399705.1 Kouleothrix aurantiaca | reverse complement strand
ACAGACGTAGCCGTGGTGCGCGAACTTGCGGGTGGCCTCGCGGTACCATTCATCCCAGCCCGGCATATGGTGGGCCAAAACCACGCCTGGGAATGGGCCAGCGCCGAGCGGGCGCGCCATGTACGCGCCGATCAGCTCGCCGCCCGAGCCAGGAATAGCAACTGTCTCCGCAATCATCCCCTCGTACATGTTGGTCTCGTACATGGGCCAGGCTCCTTTCAGCAGGGCAGAATATGGCGGCAAGTATAGTACCAAATCGTGCTGGGCGGGGCGGCACATTCGTGCGCGGCGCTTGGCAGCACGCAGCGCGCAGCACGGCGCGAGCGTTCTGCCGTTTAGCCAAGATACGCCGAAAGCCCGCCGAGCGTGATGCCAAGGCCAAGCACGGTGACGATCAGCGCGCTGGCGAGCGGCAAAGCCCGGCCCCAGCCGCTGCCCGCGCCGCCAAAGCGGTCGAGCAGGGCGCGCGAGCGCACCAGCAGCACGCCGATCGCGATCAGCACCGCCGCCAGCCCAGCGCTGAACGAAACAATCAAGCCCAGGCCGAGCGCGATGCGGTTCAGGCCAATCGCGATTACCATGATGCCGAGCGCTTCGGGGCAGGGCACCAGCCCGCCCGAGACGCCCATCGCCAGCAGGCTGCGGAAGCTCACGCCCTCGGCCGGCGGCAGATGCGTGTGGACATGGCCGTCGCCGTGGTCGTGGGCGAGCGTGTGGTCGTGTGAATGATCGTAATCGTGACTGTGCGCGTGGTCGTGATCGTGCGAATGATCGTGGTCGTGGCTGTGTGCGGCGTTCTTGCCTTTGCGGAAGGCCAGCCAGCGCTGAGCGATCAGGCGCCCGCCCAGCAGCACCACCAGCAGGCCAGAAAACACTTCCAGCACCGGCACCAGCACGCCCGGCACAACGAACTGGCTGGCAAACAGGGCCAGCAGGCCGATCGCAATCACTGAAGCGGTGTGCGTGAAGGTCACGATCGCGCCGAGTGTAATCGCGTGGCGCACCGTGCCGCGGCTGCCGACCAGATAGGCGGCGACCAGCGTCTTGCCGTGGCCGGGTGTCAGGGCGTGCAAGCCGCCAAGCAGCACGGCCAGCGCAAGGGCCAGCGCCAGCACCCACGGCGAAAGCGCCGGGGCCTGCAGGAAGGCCAGCAGCTGCTGCGACTGGGTGGACGAGGCCCAGGTTTCGGTCGCCGCAGCTGTGCTTGCGGATGCGCGCGCGGGCGCCGTGGCCGCGCCAATCGTGTAATCAACCGAAATGCTCTGCTGGATGCCGTCGCGATTCTGCGTGCCAAGCGTGATCGCAGCGCCCTTCTCGACAAAGGTATTGACCTGGTAGGCCGATCCGGCCGGCGCGAAATTATTGCGGAAGTCGATGACGTGCGTGCCGCTGATGTTCTCAGGCAGCGTGGCAGTGGTAAACACGCGGATGGTGCCGTAGCCGGCCTGAAAATTCAGATATTGCGTTATGTCGATTTTCGTCACGGCCAGCGCCAGCGGCGTGCCATCGACCTTCAGTTCAAGCTGGCTGAGCACGCTGTTCACATAGGCCTGGCTCTCGGCGTCGGAAATCTGCTCGTCGCCATTGCTGTCGAGCAGGGGCAGCACCTGCGGCGCAACAAGCACGCCCGGCGAAAGGTCCAGCTCGACCCCGACCTGCGTTGGCGCAACGGTGATGTACGTCGCCTGCAAATACACGTCGGCCGGGTGGGCCAGCGCCGCCCCAGGCGACGCCAGCAGCACCAGCAGCAGCACGATCAGGCTCAGCAGCAGCCTGGGCCGCAGCCCAGAGCGCCGGCTTCTGCGCGCGGTTTTCATCATGCGATCTCCACGCCGGTATAGCTTGCGCCGTAGTCGTTGCTTGGGTGGCGGTAGATGCCGTGAATGTGGCTGGCCGCGTTGCCGCCCATCTGCTGCGGCGAGTACTCAATCACAATCGCCGGGCCGCTCACGCGGAAATAAGCCGCCTCGCCCTGCGTCGTCGAGCCATACCAGGCCAGGTAGGTCTGATCGAGCGTGGAGGTCACCTCGGCCAGGTGCGTGGCGGCGGCTGCGTCGTTAGCAAGGCCAGTGTAGTGCGCAATTAGCTTCACCAGCGCGGCCTGCTGGTCGGCGGTCATCTGCGCGGCAGGCAAGCCCTCGGCCTGGATGGTCTTGCCGTCCTGGCCGGGGCCAAGCACCAGGTCGACGTAGGTGGTGCCGAGGATGGCGGCCTTCTGCTGCGTGGCGTCGAGCGAGTTGACCAAGGCAAACGCCTCGTCCTCGATATCGCCAAGCGGGCGCACGGTTGCGCCGTTCGCGTCGGTGTAGCTGGCGGGCTGCACGCCAATGAAGCTGGGCGTCAGCGCGAGGTTCGCGCCCGCAATCGTGGCGTTGACGGTGACGTGGTGCCCGCCCCACTGCCACTGCCACGGGTCGGTTTCCGAGGGCGTGCCAATGATCGCGACCCAGTAGTATTGCCTGCCGTACTGAAGCTGCCCGCCACCCGGCCCGCCGCCGCTCGATTCCGTCGCCAGCTGGTCGTCGGCGGCCCACTCGGCCAGCACGCGCTTGTAGCCTTCGGTGCTGAGCGTAGCCTGCATGAGCGCCAGCCAGGCATTCTGCGG
>LJCR01000854.1 GCA_001399705.1 Kouleothrix aurantiaca | reverse complement strand
CCAGCACAGCGCCAACCTGCACACCATGATGAACGGCCTGTACCTGTTCGGCTTTCTTGGCAGCCGCCATGTCGACACGATCCATATGTTTCAGCAAACCCTCGCCCAGCCAGTTGCCGACGAGCGCCTGCTGGGGCGCTTGCTGGCGCGGCGCTCGGGCTCGCTGCACTGGTGGTTCCAGGCCGAAACCGACTACCGCGAGGCATTTGCAGCGATCGATCGGGCGCTCAGCATCGCCCGCGCCGCCAGCGACGATTTCGAAACCGCGTTCTGCCACCTGATGGCGGGCTATGCGCTCGCCGGCATGGGGCGCAGCGCCGAGGTTGCGCCGCACCTGGAAGCCAGCAAGGCGCTGTTCGAAACGCTGGGCGAGCCGTATTATGTCGCCTGGGCGCTGAGCCGCCTGGGCTACCTCTACGCGGCCCTGAACGACCCCGACAAAGAAATTGTGTACACCGAGCAAAGCCTGGCCCTCGCGCGAACCATGCACAATCGCTTTGTGCTGTTTAGCTGCCTGTACAACCTCGGCTCGGACTATATTCTGAATGGCGACTACACGACGGGCAAGCAGTATGGCCCCGAGATGCTGCAATTTGCGAACGAAACCGGGCAGATCTGCCAGATTTCGCATGCGTGGAGCCTGCTGGCCCTGCAGGCCTTTTGCGAGGGCGATTATTCGGCGTGCCAGGACTACTCTGATCGGTCGGTTAAGGTCATTGAAGATATTATTCTGGTGATTGTTCAGCCCTACAGCCTGGCGCTGCTCACCCTGCTGGCCTGCCTGCGCGAAGACTACGCCGAGGCCGCCCGCATCAACGACTTTTCGAAACACCACAGCGTCAACACCATGGCGTTTCAGCTGCACTACTGGGCGAGCGCCGCTCTGGCGTGCGGCCTGGGCAACCCCGACGAAGCGCGGAGCGCCATTCGCAAGGGCCTGGAGATCAGCGGCACCAACCTGACCGCCACGAGCAGCATCTGGATGGCTCCCTGCGCCGCCGCCATTCTCGCCCCAAGCAAGCCAGCCCGCGCGCTTGAACTGCTGGCCTGGGCGCTCGCCAACCCCACCCCTGCGCTGAACTGGGCACGCGAGTGGGCCTTGATGGGGCGTTTACAGGCTCAGCTCGAAGCCGCGCTCGATCGCGACACCTTTGCGGCGCACTGGCAGCGCGGCGCGGCGCTCACGCTTGAAGGCGTGACCGGCGAGCTCTTGCGCGAGTTTGGCGCGGCCCCGCCCGCGGCGCAGGCTCAGAGCTACCTGCTCACCAGCCGCGAGCGCGAAATTCTGCTGCTGCTGGCGGCGGGCAAAACCAACCCGCAGATTGCCGAGCAGCTCATTATTGGCGCGGGCACGGTCAAAACCCACACGCTCAACATCTACCGCAAGCTCGATGTCGCCAACCGCACGCAGGCGATCGTGCGCGCCCGCGAGCTGCAGCTGCTGGGGGCGTAGGGCGAAAGGAGCCACAGAGCACATGCAGGCCACCGAGCTTTTTGCCCGCTGGCCTCCGTGCTTTTCTTGGCAAGTTATACCAAATACGAATGATTACTTCTGAGTTGTCATGCTGAGCGTAGCGAAGCATCTCTCGTCGCTGTGAGCAGGAGATTCTTCACTGCGCTGGCGCTCCGTTCAGAATGACAAAATGTAAGTCTTTACCCGAACTTGGCATTATAGTAATCCCAAGCGATATGTAATATGGAATGAGCTGCCGGCTGGTTCTCAGCTCTCGGTTCTGGTAGTTTTGCTAGAGCTTCACCGCCAGCGTTGCCGCGTCGCGCACCCCAAGCAAATGACCATCCGCAAATGCGCTCGCGAATGCGGCCGCGCCCAAGCCCGCTCGCACGGAATCGATGCATTGTTGGAGGTAGTCGGCGTGCGCGCCTTCAACGAGGTCGCGGCGGAAGTGAAACTCACTGTAGATCTGCTCTGCTGCCCCTAGCAAGGTTGCAGCGCGCACCGCATCACCGCCCAGCCGCGCCAAATCGGCTGCGATCACCAGCGTATCCGCCAGCGCCTCCATGTTCCACACATCCAGATAGGTCTGCACGCACAGCGCCACCGATGCCAGTGCCTGCGCGTGGTCGCCACGTCGCAAGGCCACGCGCGCGAGCTGCACATGCCAGTCAGCGGCGGCGGAACGATTATTGGCTGCGCTCGTGATCGCGATGCTTTCCTCAAATGCCGCCTGGGCCGCCGCGTCGTCGCCACGCGCAAACGCGATACGCCCGAGATTGCCGATCGGGAAAGCAATGATATCCTGATCGCCCGATGAGCGAAATGCCGCGACGCTCTCACGGTACAGTTGCTCGGCGCGCGCTGTGTCGCCAGCGCCGCGAAAACGGTCGCCCAGGTTGTAGAGAATGTTGCCGGCGTTCCAATGGTCGCCAGCCAGGCGCGCCAGCCGCAATGCGTCTTCGTTCATCGCAACGGCCGCTGCCGGCTCTTGTTCGAGGTAACTGCCCGAAATGCGCGCCCAAGCCATGGTCGCCGTGTCGTTAAGCGCGTCGCTCACCGCCCACCCCTGCATGAGCCATTCGCTGAATGTCGCAAAATCGCCCATGCGCCCCGGCAGGCTCGACACCCCCACCAGCGCCCGCGAATACCAG
>LJCR01000852.1 GCA_001399705.1 Kouleothrix aurantiaca | reverse complement strand
CGCCCACGCAGGTCTACACCTACGGCACCACGATCTACCCCGGCGACACCAGCGCGCCGGCCGGGGCGGGCTATGCTTTCCACATCAGCTTTGGCGCGAAGCCCTCAAGCGATTATGCGGCGCGGATCGGCCCGAACATTGCCGACCCGTATGGCAACCGCATCGGCCAGGGCCGCGACATTCGCTTCCGCACCGCGCCGCTGCCGCCATCCATGCAGATCGTCATGCCCGATTACGTTGCGACCTACCGCGCTGGTGGCGCGGCGCGCGTGGGCATCAGCTCGGTGAATATCAACCAGGCCGCGCTGGCGCTGTATCGCCTTGCGCCCGACGACCTGCTCAACCCGTATCGCGACCCATCGCAGCCGCTGCCGGCCAACACGCTCGTTCGCCAGTGGCAGGTGCCGCTCAACACCCCGCTCGACAAGCCCACGCTCAGCATGGTCAACCTGCTGGAAAACAACGCCGCGCTCGATCCCGGCGTCTACCTGCTCACGCTCGACCAGCCGGGCGGGCCGCCGCAGCAGCACATCATGGTCGTTTCGGGCGTGAATGTGACGCTGAAAAGCAGCCCGAACGAGGTGCTGCTGTGGGCCAATGATCTGGCCAGCGGCGCGCCGGTGAATGGCCTGGAGTTCGAGCTGTACGACGGGCAGGGCGGCACGCTTGGCCGCGCCACCACCGACGCCGATGGCGTGGCGCGTTTGCAGCACAACCGCAACGAAGGTTTGCAGGTGCTGGCAATTGCGCGGCAGCCCTTTGCCGCCGCCTCGGCGAACTGGTCGCGGGGCATTGCGCCGTGGGATTTCGGCCTGGAAGGCGCGTACCAGCTGCCCACGCTGGCGATGCATGTCTACACCGACCGGCCAATCTATCGGCCCGGCCAGGAGGTGCATTTCAAGGGCGTGGTGCGCGCTGAGCGCGACGCGAGCTTCAGCATGCCGCAGGGCGCGAGCGCCAATGTCACCATCAACAACACCAACGGCGAGCAGATCTTCCAGCAGCAGCCCGCGTTCGGCGCGAACGGCCCCTTCGACGGCAGCCTGACGCTGGCCGCGGGCGCGGCGCTGGGTGGGTACAGCATCAACGTCACGGTGGGCGAGCAGACAATGGGTTTCCCGTTCAGCGTGGCGGCCTACCGCGCGCCCGAGTTCGCGGTGAATGTGCGCGCGCCCGACGAGGTGGTGCGTGGCACGCCGCTGGCCGCCACTGCCGAGGTGCGCTATTTCTTTGGCGGGCCAGTGGCGAACGCGCCGGTGCAGTGGAACGTGCTGGCCGACAGCTACCGCTTCAGCCCGCCGTGGGGAGGGCGCTACCAGTTTGGCGACACCGACGACCCGTGGCGCTGCTGGGAATGCTGGTGGCGGCCAGCCGCGCCGCCGCAGCCCATCCTGAGCGGCAGCGGCACCACCGACGCGCAGGGCAACTTGGCAATTAGCATCCCCGCCGACCTGAAAGACGCGCAGGGCGTGCCAATCACCGACAGCGTGCAGCTCACGATTGAGGCCACCGCAACCGGGCGCGACAATCAGGTGATTAGCGGGCGCGCAACGGTTGTTTCGCACCGTGGCAGCCTGTACCTCGGCCTGGCGCCGCGCACCTATGTCGCGCAAGCCGGCGAGGCGCAGTCGATTGACCTTGTGGCAAGCGACACCGCCGGGCAGCGCCAGCCCAACCAGCCGATCGAGGTCGAGCTGGTGCGCTATCCGTGGGACAACCAGTTTGTTGCCGGCACGAATGGCGGCGGGCAGTGGGAATGGCGCGAAACGCGCACATCAGCCGGCAGCCAGCAGCTCACCACCGACGCCAAGGGCGAGGCCGTGGCGAGCTTCACGCCACCCGAGGCCGGGTCGTACCGCGTGGTGGCGCGCGGGCGCGACAGCGGCGGCCGAACCGTCCAGTCGTCGATCTTCCTGTGGGTGGCGGGCGATGGCTACGCGCCCTGGCGCCGCGACAACAACGACCAGATTTCGCTTGTTTCCGACAAAACCAGCTACCGCCCCGGCGAAACCGCCGAGGTGCTGATCCCCTCGCCCTTCACGCAGCCGCACTGGGCGCTGATTACGGTCGAGCGCGGCGGGATTTTGAGCCACGAAGTGCGCAAGATGGACGGCAACAGCGCGGTGTTCCGCCTGCCGATCACCGCCGCGCACGTGCCGAACGTGTATGTCAGCGTCACGCTGTTCAGCCCGCCCGACGCGCCCGGCCGCCCCGCCGACTTCAAGGTTGGCGTGCTGCCGCTGGCGGTCGCGCCCGACCCGCAAACCCTGCGCGTGACCGCGACGCCCGACCACGCGCCCGCGCAGCCCGGCGAAACCATGCGCTACACCGTCAAGGTTGCCGACACGCAGGGCCAGCCGGTCGCCGCCGAACTCTCGCTCGACCTTGTCGATCAGGCCGTGCTGAGCCTCATGCCGCGCACGCCCGACGCGATTGGCGCGGCTTTCTACAGCCGCCGCCCGCTGGCGATCAATACGGCGAGCGGGCTGAGCATTTCGGGCGACCGCTTCTTGCAGCAGTTTGAAAAAGACCTTGAGCGGCAGCAGCGCGAGCGCCAGCAAGCCCCGCCCAATTCGCTGCTCACCACCGCCGCCGACACAGCCGGTGGCA
>LJCR01000853.1 GCA_001399705.1 Kouleothrix aurantiaca | reverse complement strand
ACACTGGGCCGATCGAGGTCGAAATTTTCAACCAGGCGATTTGGGATGCGCCCGGCGACGAGGTATTGGCGCGCATGTGCCAGCGCTACCGCGAGTGCGTTTAAGTACGGTTCGCAGGTTTGCAGGTTCACAGGTTGCAGGTTTGCGGATTCACAGGTTGCAGGTTTGCGGGTTCACAGGTTTGCAGGTTGGCAGTTGTTCAATTCTTCGTGGTTCCGTACCTCCGTGCCTTTGTGCCTCCGTGGTAAACTTTTCGTTCGTCCTCGTCCTTCGTCATTCGTCTCTGCAATCATACAGGAGACCCACACCATGGCCCAAACACGCATCTGCATCGTCGGCGGGGGCAGCTACAACTGGAGCCCAATCATCCTGCGCGACCTCGCCGCCCTGCCCGACCTGTCGGGCACGATTGTGCTGCACGATATCGCACCCGAGGCGCTGGAAGACATTCAGCAGCTTGGCCGGGCAATCATGGCGGCGACCGGCGCGCAATTCACGATTGAGGCGACGACCAACCTCGAAGCGGCGTTGCGCGGCGCGGAATTCGTGATTGTGACGATCACCACCGGCGGGCTGGAAGCCATGCGCCACGACCTCGAAATTCCGCGCCGCTATGGCATCGCCCAGTCGGTTGGCGATACCGTTGGGCCGGGCGGCCTGTCGCGCGCGCTGCGCAACATCCCGCCCATGCTCGAGATCGCCCGCACCATGGAGCGCGTGTGCCCCGACGCATGGCTGCTCAACCTGACCAACCCAATGACGGCGCTGACGCGCGCGATTTCCAAGACAACCAAGCTCAAAGTCATTGGCCTGTGCCACGAACTGTTTGGCGTGCGCGCCACCCTGCGCGAGATGTTTGGCGCGACGAACGACGAGATCAGCGTGCGTGTGGCCGGCGTCAACCACCTGATCTGGCTGCTCGACCTGCAAATTCGCGGGCAGGACGGCTTGCAGATGATTCGTGAGTATGTTGCGGCGGGCAAGGCCGCGCCGGTCAAGGCCACCAGCGGCACCTTCCTCTCGCCCTTCCAGGATCGCTGGCAGGTCAAGCTGGCGCTGCTCGACGTGTTTGGCGCGCTGCCCGCCGCTGGCGACCGCCATGTCGCCGAGTTCTTCCCCTACTTCCTGACAGAATCAACGCACATGGGTGAAGATTATGGCGTGCTGCTCACTGAAATCCCGCATCGCGAGGAAGTGGCCCGCGTGGCCCGCGCCAATGTGCGCAGCTGGCTGAATGGCAGCAAGCCACTGGCAACCGCGCGCTCGGAAGAGCATGTGGCCGACATCATTGCGGCCGTGGCGAACGGGCGCAGCATTCACACCATCGTCAACCTGCCGAACGCTGGCCAGATCGACAACCTGCCGCGCGAGGCCGTGGTCGAAACCATGGGCATGGTCGGCCCGACCGGCGCGCATGGCGTAAGCGTGGGCGCGCTGCCGCCCGGCGTGCTCAACACCGTCGCGCCGCACGTGCTCAACCAGGAGATGATTGTCGAGGCGGCGCTGACCGGCGACCGCGCGCTGGCCTTGCAGGCGCTGCTGAACGACCCGCTGGTGCGCGATTTCCGCACCGCGCCGCGCATGCTCGACGAACTGCTCCGGGCGCACGCCGCGCTGCTGCCGCAATTTGCATAGATAGAAGGATGTGGCAATGAGCAACAATTGGTTTCGTGAGCTGGAAGCGACCGGCAAAGGGCCGGACTGGTTCTTCAACGCGGCGTTTGCGCCTGGCAGCGCGGCCGGCCTTGCCGCGGCGTTTCGCGCGCTTGCGCCGCAGGGTTTCACGCGCTACGAAGCGCACAGGCAGCACTGCCCAATTCACCAGCAAAAATACGATTATGTCATGTACATCGACAGCCAGCAGCACGCCGCGATTGTGAGAAACATCGAAGGTGATTCCGGTCAGAATGTGTATATTTTCCACACCATCCAGGCATGCCAGAACGATCTGCAAATTATGCGCGGCTACGGCGGCTACCCCGGCCAGCACGGCGCGGAAGAAACGCGGGTGATCCGCGCGCTGGCGCAAGCGCCCGATCTGGCGCTGGAACACTGGAACATCGGCTATGGCGGCATGGGCTACCCGTTCGAGATTTTGGCGCAGGGAAGTGGCGCAACCACGCTGCTGCGCTACCTTGATCGGCCATAAAGCTACTCACGTATTCTTTCTGATTTGCCCACATTGTCCCTTGACGCCCTGGCCACGCATGTGTACCTTCCTCACTAGCGCCTTGCAATAATGCGCTGAATGTTTGGAGGAACCATGCAATGACGCATCCAGAAACGAATCCCAACACCGTCGGCTTCATCGGCATTGGCGTGATGGGCGAGCCAATGGCGCTGAACCTCGCCCGCGCCGGCACGCCGCTGCTGGTGTGGAACCGCACGCCCGAGCGCTGCGAGCCGCTGCGCGCAGCCGGCGCACAGGTGGCCGCGAGCGTGGCCGAGGTCTTTGAGCGCGCCGGCACCGTCATTCTGATGCTGCTGAACAATGCCGCCACCAACGCTGTGCTGGCGCGCGGCACGCCCGACTTCGCACAGCTCGTCGCCGGGCGCACGACTGTGAATATGGGCCCGGCCGCGCCCGCGTACGCCCGCGCGCTGGCGGCC
>LJCR01000851.1 GCA_001399705.1 Kouleothrix aurantiaca | reverse complement strand
GGGCGGGCTGCAAGAGCGCATCACCTCGACCAAGCAGGGCTCGATTACGTCGATGCAGGCGGTGTATGTGCCCGCCGACGACTACACCGACCCGGCGCCGGCCACGACCTTCGCCCACCTCGACGCGACGATCTCGCTTGAGCGCTCGATTGCCTCCAAGGGCATCTACCCAGCGGTGGACCCGCTGGCCTCGACCAGCCGCATCCTCGACCCGAACATCGTGGGCGAGGAGCACTACCGCGTGGCCGAAGAGGTCAAGCGCGTGCTGCAGCGCTACAAGGACCTGCAGGATATCATCGCCATTCTTGGCGTGGAAGAGCTGAGCGACGAGGACAAGCTGACAGTGGCGCGCGCGCGCAAGATCGAGCGCTTCTTCTCGCAGCCCTTCACCGTGGCGCAGCAGTTTACCGGCCGCCAGGGCAAGTACGTGCCGATCGGCGAGACCGTCAAGAGCTTTGCGCGTGTGCTGAATGGTGAGGCCGACCACATTCCCGAGCAGTATTTCTTCCTGCAGGGCGCGCTCGATGATGTGATCTCGGCGTTCGAGGCGAGCAAGAAGTAAGCGCCAGTGGCAGCTGGCAGTTGGCAGTAGGCAGGCATGCATTACTGCCAACTGCCGGCTGCTGACTGCCGACTGAGGAATCTATGCCAATACACTTGGAAATCGTAACCGCCGAGCGCGTGGTGCTCTCGGAAGAGGTCGACCAGGTTAACGCGCCTACCAAGGACGGCCGGGTCGGCATTCTGCCGCGCCACGCGCCACTGCTGACGATCCTCGATGTCGGCGAGCTCGACATCATCAAGGATGGGCAGACGACGCCGTTCGCGGTTTCGGGCGGCTTCATGGAAGTGCTGCCGAACCGCGTGACAATCCTGGCCGACACTGCCGAGCGCGCCGACGAGATCGACGAGTCGCGCGCCGAAGCAGCCCGTCGCAGCGCCGAGGAACGAATCGCCCAGCGCCAGAGCGACCAGGATCTGGCACTGGCCGAGGCCGAGCTGCGGCGCGCGCTGATCCGCCTAAAAGTTGCGCAGCTCAAGCGCAATCGGCGCTAATTTTGCCATCATCACTCACTACGGCGCAAAATTGCAGATTGCAGATAGCTGATTGTCGATTATAATCAGCCATCTGCAATCTGCAATTTGCAATTTGGAGCTGGTATGCGGAAAATCGGAATCGACCTTGGCACCGCGAATGTGCTGGTATATGTCAAAGGGCGCGGCATTGTGCTTTCGGAGCCTTCGGTTGTCGCCCTTTCGACCAAAGATAACCGCGTGAAGGCGGTTGGCGCCGACGCGCTCGCCATGCTCGGGCGCGAGCCCGAAAGCATCGAGGTGGTGCGCCCAATGCGCAATGGCGTGATCGCCGACTACGATATCACCGAGGCCATGCTGAAATATTTCATCAAGAAGGCCGGCGGCCCACTCAGCCTGAGCAAGCCCGAGGTGATGATCTGTATCCCGGCTGGCGTCACCACCGTCGAAATGCGCGCGGTGAAAGAAGCCGCGCTTTCGGCTGGCGCGCGCTATGCCTATCTCATTCGCGAGCCGCTGGCCGCCGCGATTGGCGCGAACATCCCGGTTGCGCAACCCTCGGGCAACCTGGTGATCGACATTGGCGGCGGCACAACCGAGGTCGCCGTGATCTCGCTCAACGACATTGTGGTGAGCACCTCGGTGCGCGTGGGCGGCAATCGCTTCGATGAATCCATCGCCGCGTATGTCAAGCGCAAATATAACGTCCTGATCGGCGAGCGCACCGCCGAAAGCGCCAAGATCGAAATTGGCGCGGCGCTGCCATTGCCCCGCCCGCTCTCGATGCAGATCCGCGGGCGCGATCAGGTGGCTGGCCTCCCGCGCACAATCGAGATCAACTCGAACGAGATCACCGAGGCAATTCAGGAGCCGCTTGAGGCAGTGGTAAGTGCGGTGCGCTCGGTGCTTTCCGAAACGCCGCCCGAGCTTTCGTCCGACATCATCGACAAGGGCATGATCATGAGCGGCGGCGGCTCGATGCTGCGCCGCATCAACGAGCTGCTGGCCGATGCGCGTGCCGCGCTGGCACGCTACCTAGGCACCGAGGCCAACAACCTCGTGTACGTGCCGAACGCGACCTACGGCGTGAATATCGCGGCGCGCTCGCTCGACTTACAGCCCGGCGACGAGGTGCTGGCCAGCGATCACGAGTATGGCGCGTGCGACCGCGCATGGCGTTTTGTGTGTAACAAGCGCGGCGCCCGCTATATCAACCAGCCAATCGACCTGCCGCTGGAAAGCACCGAGCAGTTTATCGAGCAGCTGTGGGCGGGCGTGACGCCGCGCACAAAAGTGATTTTCCTGAGCCACATCACCTCGCCCACCGCGCTGATCTTCCCGCTGGAAGAAGTGTGCCGCCGCGCGCGCGCCGAGGGCATTATGACGGTGATCGACGGGGCGCACGCGCCCGGCCAGATCGATCTGGCGCTCGACGATCTGGGCGCGGATTTCTACACTGGCAACTGCCACAAGTGGATGTGCGCGCCCAAGAGCGCGGGCTTTCTGTATGCCCGCCCCGAGCGGCAGGCGCTGCTGGAGCCGCTGATCATAAGCTGGGGCTGGGAAAGCAACAACCCG
>LJCR01000849.1 GCA_001399705.1 Kouleothrix aurantiaca | reverse complement strand
GGTATACGGCTGCAATAACGTCGGCGGCGGCGTCGGCCTCGGCCTGGATGCGCCGGTCGGTCAGCCGATCGAACGCCAGGCGCAGCACGGTCGTCACCAGCACGGCGACGATCATCACACCCACAAACGCAACCAGCGCGTGGGTAAAAGTCAGGCGCGAACGCAGGCTGCGCATAGGCATTACTCGGCGAATTTATAGCCCACGCCAAACACCGTCACGATCATGCGCGGGTTGGCTGGGTCGGTTTCGATTTTACGGCGCAGGTTTTTGATGTGCGCGTCGATGGTGCGCTCGAAACCAGCATACTCATCGCCCTGCGTTGCGTCGAGCAGCTGCGCGCGCGAAAGCGGCCGGCCGGCATGCCGCAGCAGCGCGGCCAGCAGATCGAACTCGGTGGGTGTAAGCTCGACCTGCTGGCCACGAACCAGCACGCTGCGCCGGTCAAGATCGACCTGCACGTCGCCGCCACGCAGCACTGCCACCGGTTGCAGCGCGCCGGAGGTGCGGCGCAGCACGGCGCGCGCACGCGCCACGACCTCGCGCGGGCTGAACGGCTTGGCGATATAATCGTCGGCGCCAATTTCCAGCCCAATCAGCATGTCGGCTTCTTCGACGCGCGCGGTGAGCATAATAATGGGCACTGCCGATGTGCGGCGCAGCTGGCGGCACACCTCGCTGCCATCAAGCTCGGGCAGCATCAGGTCAAGCAGAATAAGATCGGGCTGGTCGCGCCGCGCTGACTCTAGGGCTGCCCGCCCGTCGTAAGCTGCGAGCGTTTCGAAGCCGGCCTGCCGAAAGTAGGCCGCCAGGCCCTGCACAAGTTTGCGCTCATCGTCGACAATAAGAATTCGTTGTGCCACGTTCTGATGCCTTTGCTGCACTTATGTGTGAAGCTCGCTGAAATAAGGGAAGTATTCGCGCATATGCCAATATTGTATCGCTGATTTATGAATATTTGATGGAGAAGTGAAAAATCGGCTTGCTGGCTGAGCATGGCATAGGAATTGCATACGATAGCGGAACAACAAGTTGGCGTGTACCATGAGATATGGTACGATAAAACCTTCCGATGGCACACGCTCATTCTTCTTGTCATGTGTGCGCTGGTCCCTGAAGATGCTGGCCAGCCGCAGAGCAATACACTCCGAGTGGAGAGCATCTAGTAGGAGGCAGACTGATGGTAGTAGCAGCGTGGCCAAAATGCCGTAAATGCTCGGATGGTGAACTGATTCCACTATCTGATTACGGCACCGATGGTGCAACAGTAACATACAAAGCCTGGGTGTGCACAAACCCGGCCTGTGGCTTCAATCTGAAGATTCACAAAGGTAATTTGTATATCAACGAGCCGGTCAGTGAGCGAACGCCTTATCAAAATAACCATTAAGTGTTTTGATGAGTGACGCACAGCGTTTTGCGAACAGGCGCCAGGGGGAAACCTCTGGCGCTTGCTTGGCTGGATCGGCCCCGCGCCTTGTGCTGGCTTCGGCGTCGCCACGGCGGCGCGAGCTGTTAGGCTGGCTGGGTGCGACGTTCCAGGCGATTGCAACCGATGGTGAAGAGCAGGACGACGCCCCGCCCGCCGAACTGGTGGCAGCGCTGCCGCCGTGCCCGGTGCCGCTGGCCACCCACCCAACATTGCTGGCATGGCGCAAAGTTCAGGCGGCTTGCGCCGAGGCCCCCGATAGTGTTATCATCGGAGCAGACACGATTGTGGTGCTTGACGGCGATGTGCTTGGCAAACCGCGCGACGAAGATCACGCGCGTGCCATGCTGGCCCGGCTGGCTGGCCGCCAGCACACTGTGTATACAGGTTTGGTGGTGGTGCGCCCCGGGCCTGCACCCGAGCCACCCGCGCTTGCGCTGGTGGCCAGCGATGTCTTGATCGCGCCGGTGCGTGCAGAAACGATTGCCGCGTATGTTGCCACCGGCGAGCCGATGGACAAAGCCGGCGCGTATGGCATCCAGGGCCTTGGCGGCCAGCTTGTAGTATCGGTGAGCGGCAGCTATACGTGCGTGGTGGGTTTGCCGCTGGTCGAAACATACGCACTGCTTGTGCAGGCGGGCATTTCCGCCCTGCACGAACCAGCCGACGCCTACCAACGCTGGCTGCACGCCCAAGGAAAGGAACCACTCCCATGCCCCCCCACCTTTCCATAAAGCTGCTGATTGTCGACGATCACCCGCTGTTTCGGCAGGGGGTGCGCTCGGCGTTGGCCAGCTACGACGATATTGACGTCGTGGCGGATGTGGCGAGCGCGGAAGAGGCCCTGGCCTGGCTGGATGCTGCGCCGCCAAACCGCGAGCCAAGCGTGGCGCTGGTGGACCTGAACCTGCCGGGCGTGAGCGGGCTGCTGCTAACCCGCCAGCTGCGCCACCAGTACCCAAGCCTGGGCGTGGTGATGCTCAGCATTCACGAGGGCGACGAGCACGCCTTTAACGCATTGCAGGCCGGCGCGGCTGATTACCGCTCGAAAGACGTGAACCCCAAGGAGCTGGCCGACGTGATTCGTCGGGTGGCGCGCGGCGAGTATGTGATCAACGACGTCGTCGAGAAGCCCAAAGTCGCCAGCCGGCTGCTCTCGCAGTTTCGTAACCTGCCGCAGGATTACGA
>LJCR01000085.1 GCA_001399705.1 Kouleothrix aurantiaca | reverse complement strand
AGGTCTTGGTCTCCTTCAGGAGCTCTAGGACGACCTGGGCTTTGAAGCTGGCAGTGTAAGACTTTTTCATACTGTTATTCTACAGAAGTCTGACCGTCTGACTGTACAGATTTCTGGGTCCACTATAACATGCAGGGGTACATCGTCGCGGTGCTGCGCGCGATCCTGGATCTACCGCCCGCCGACGCCACCGTCGACGAGGCGCGACTGGCGGCTATGCTGGCCCAGGTCTATCCGACGCAGTAGGTTGCATCTGTGTGGATGGTAATAAAATCGTATAATGTGAAGAAAGATACAAGGCATTAGCATCGGGCATTTCGTGCCAGACCAGACGTTGCCGCTTGAGCGAATGTTGACGGAAACGATGGCCCGTTTTGTCAGCATGCGGGGCGACTAGCACGGCCGATCGATGTCTCTGTTGTTATAAATTTACTCGCGCAGGTAATGATCATGAAATCAGCAGACATTGCTATCGCGGTTCTCTCAAATCTGCGTCGTATCGAAACCTTCGAGTAGTAAATTTCATCCACATAGCCGCTTGGAATGTGTGTCCTAAATATCCTTTGTCTCAGATTGTGCGTTTACATGGATAAAGAACATCACGCTCAAGTGTGGCAGGGCCGATTATTACCGCTATAGATTATGCCTATGGCTCCACAATTGTATCCTCCACGGTTTCTTGATGGCCGCCCGAACCGTCAGGCAGAGCAGAGAGCTTTCAATGCCCTCGCCACCCAACTGCCAGATTCCTTTCTCGTCATCCACGATGTGATGTGGAGTAAGAGAGTGCGCGTCCAGGTGGATTTCGTGGTGGCACACCCCGAGATTGGAATTCTCGTCATCGAAGTCAAGGGCGGAAAGCGAATCTTCTGCAAGAACAAAGAGTGGTTCGTCGAACGCCATGATGGTAAGGTTGCGCCATATAAATGCGCACCTCATGAGCAAGCCGACCGCGCAGTATGGCAATTGCGGGAATTGTTGGAGCGTCAAACTGGAGATTTTCCCAAGCAGAACATCGCTTGGGCTGTCTGTTTTCCTGATCACGATGTACGGGTTGAAGACCTCGACGCCTGTCTTGACCGTGAAGTCATCATTGACCGGACTGACCTTGATAACCTTCCGGCAGCACTCCAACGCATCTGTACATTTTGGCAGGAAGACAAAGCCCTCCGTATACGCGGTCACGTAATTGTCGCTGAGAAGTGGATAGCGTTTTTGCGTCAGCAGTTGGCCCGTGATTACGACTTCAAACGACTCCTCGGCCCAATCCTTCTGGCGGAGCGGAAAGAGATACGCGAGAAAGCAGAAGCTTATGCCAGCGCTTTTTTCTCCGAGGAACAGCAGATAGTTCTCGAACGCGCCTCACAGCTCCCACGGTTGGGTATTGCTGGCTGTGCCGGTTCCGGTAAAACGTTGTTAGCCATGGCTATCGCACGCCAACACGCCGCTAAGAAACGGCGCGTATTGTTGTGTTGCTATAACCGACCGTTGTGCGAGGAATTGAAACGGCTGATGTATGACGTGCGTTCGCGGGTGAAAATCGTCACCTTCGACGAACTGCGTGACAATATCATTGTGCCTGGACTAAACCGACCAATAGGTAATGTGCCGTTAAGCGAAAGAACTGCGCGAGTTCTTGAACAGCTCCAAGAGGAGATCGTATGGTCAGGACAACGTTACCAAGCTATCGTTGTCGATGAAGGGCAAGACTTCGATCGCGATTGGTGGCCACTCATCGAGCGATTGCTCGAAGACCCGGGGACTACCCCACTCTACGTGTTCTTTGATGATAACCAACGACTCTATGCACGTCGCTCAGGCATTCCCGCAGATGTTTTGATTGTGCCGCTCACAAAGAATTTCCGCACCACGAAGACCATCCATGATTTGATTATGCGGTTCTATGATGGTGAAACACGGCCAATATCGGTGGGGGAGCAAGGCCGCAATCCTGGGTTCTTGACCTATAATGGCTCAGTTGATGACCTTGAATATCACCTCCAGACTCTTCTGCGCAATCTCCGTGAAAGGCAGGTGCAGGATTGTAATATTGCGATCCTCTCTGCACGCGGTACAAATCAGACGATGCTTCGTCACTTAGCACCCAAGCTTGGATTAAGTGATGACCTCCACTCAAACTCAGTTTGCTGGACTACGATTTATCAGTTCAAGGGCTTGGAACGTTCGATCGTTATCTTGGTCGAGATCGATCCTGATGTCCTTGACCGTCACGAAATCGACCAACTACTCTATGTAGGATATTCACGAGCATCGGAGCGACTTGTAATTATCCATCACACCAATGTGCAAGAAGAACGGCTGCGTGCAAAATTAGCTCGACTGGAGATGTCTCCTGGTTTGCTCAATGGCCTCAATGCAGAGCAACAAAAAGTTGTTCTGGCTCCTCTTGGGGTTTCAAAGATACGCGCCGGAGCTGGCACCGGTAAAACGCGCGTTTTAACTCGGCGTATCGAGTATCTGCTCGACTATCATCGGGTCAATCCACACAATATTATGGCCGTCACATTCACGGTTAAAGCAGCAGGTGAGATTCGGGATCGCCTGCGGGAGCGGTTCGGGCTTGAAATTGCTCATCGGATAACCGTCGGTACATTCCATAGCATCTGCTCCCGTATCCTACGCTCTGAGATTGTCCATCTCGATCCGCCTAAATTTATGGGCAGGGCCAGCACCTTCCGCATCGCAAACGGAAAACATCTCAATGGTTTGATCCGTGATATCGTTGCGGGACACAATAAGAGACGGCGACGACGTGATTGGCTTGAAGAAGAGGAGGTTGAAAAATTCATTGACCGGCACAAGCAAAATGGCATCGCACCCAGCGATGTGCGTATCAAAACATCAGACGATATGATCTTGCGTGCCTGTTATCTAGCATATGATCAGGCATTACGTGAGGGCAACTTCGTTGATTTCGACGACCTACTGATTCTGGCAGTACGACTGCTAGGGACGTATCCTGATGTACTCGACCGTGTGCGGAATCGCTTTCTGCATGTATTGGTAGACGAATTTCAGGACACAAATCAGACACAATTCGATTTCATTCGGTTGCTCACACTTGGTTACGCGGTTGCCAGCCCGCCCGAGCCTGATCGTTCCTTGCTCGTGGTTGGCGACGCCCAGCAAGCGATTTATTCATGGCGCGGCGCTCACTATGAACTCTTCCGCGATTTCGACCAGCATTTTCCAACGACCGAGCAATACGATCTGATTCGTAATTATCGCAGTTCGCGTTGGATTATCGAGATAGCGCTGCAAATTGCTAAGCCAGAACTCACAGGAGTGGAGCGTCTCGAACTGGTGGCAGCACGTGCGAATGCTGGAGCGGCGCCAGCCGTGACGTTGATTGAACCGACGACCATGGAGGAAGAAGCGCAAGAGATTGCAGGCCGCATTCGAATAGCACTCGACTCGGGAAAAACACAGGCCCGTGACATCGCTATTCTCATCCGCGCAAAACATGGGTCTGTGGCTGCGGAGAAAACAGCAGAAGCTCTTAGCAAAGCATTAATGGAAGCTAAAATTCCTTTCGTCAGCCGAGGACTGGAGCCATTCTATGGGAACCCAATGATCAATGGGCTCGTATCCTATCTACGAGCTCTCTTACAGCCAGCCAATGACGAATTACTACGTGATGCGCTCGACACCAAATTCTTCCCTGATATTGGCCAAAGGGTGATCGATGGAATGATCGCCGCATGTCAACGTCTTGGCTATAGTACGCTGTGGGATCTATTGAACGCCCGCCAGGAAAACATGTTGGTGGCATTCGCTGAGCCGATTCGCTATGCAGATCTTGGTATCCCGCACCTTGGAGAGGGACGGGCACAATCGTTACGCGACGGCGTCGTAATGATGGATAAGATGCGCACCCGCTTGCGTGAAAGCAGCGACTTCGATTCGTTTATGCGCTGGGTAATAGCTGAAACACCATTACGCACGTATAAGAATGACAAGAACGCGGATCAATTTGCCACCCTACTTGAGGTGTTTATCAGCATAATAAGCGAGCAACTGGACAGCATCAATGATCTTCCCGGAGCGCTCGACTCATTCGCGGCCTACAATAGCTTATTCGAGCACGTAGATGATGATACTCTTCCCGGTGGCAGGGTGAATGTAATGTCTATCCATGCTGCTAAGGGCTTGGAGTTCGACATTGTCATTGTGCCTGGGCTCGAAGAAGGAATGTTCCCGAGTGACAAAGACCTGCGTACGCGCGAGGAGCAGTTGGAGGCAGGTCGTCTCTGCTACGTTGCCTTCACAAGGCCACGACATGAACTTATCCTGTCATGTAATCCATCACGGACGCCTGGTCGCCCGAGGCGGACGCCCTTTGCTGACGCAGTACGCGACCTGATCGAAGTTCAAGAAGTGAATGAGCTCATTTCCCTTTATGCACGAGATGAAAGGCCGAGGGCGGCTCTCAGCCCAATCGACCGCGAAGAGCAAGGTGTAACAGCTATCCTTCTGTCTACAGTTGAAGATCCGCTTGAGGATGTAGAACTAGTGAGTCTTGATAGGCTGGCCTCAGAATATCCAGGCGATATCCCGATTCTCATACTGGGTAGGGATGCAAGCGGAACGTTATTCCACGAAGATACCGGATATAGTATTGGCTGCACGCAGAGTGGCATCCGCGCAATACGCAATGTCTTTGAAGCGAGGCGACGTTGCGATGTGGTGTATGATCGCTAAAGTGATTGGCGCGCAGCAATGTTCTGCGAAGCAAATGTCGTCCATGAATCGAGCGGATATAATAGCACCACGACATGGAAAAGCAGATAATTGACATCTATTTTTCCGACTTCTTTGAGGTTTCGCCTGACCTTTTGGAGGAATACGGCGCGTTTAATGTCTCCCTGATTAATGACCTGCCGCTGTTTATAGACCCGTTTCTACTGTTCAATAGCAAAAACCCCGCATATCAAAAGCTGCACCAAGATATTATTCGCTACTTGCAGTTCCTCAAAGGCAAATCCATTGAAGGAACAATCAATGAAGCGCTGCTGAAGTCCTGGTACATTTTTAAGGAAGTTGAACAAAACTGGCTCGGCTTCTCGCAGGTCGGAAACAAGGGTAGCGGCTTAGGTATTGATTTCGCCCGTGCGCTAAATGCAAACCTCCACTCAATCTTTTCCGATTTTGGCCAGGAGCGTGTGACCAAGGGAAGCCACCTTGAAAAGCTTTGTTTGATTGCCGATGGCGTCGGCAGAGACAATATCAGTGATTTCACGACCAATCTCATCAAGGAATTTCTCCTCGACTACACCCAAATCTTTGCCCGCCAGCATCTTCGGCCGGAGTTTAGACGGACAGTTGTGGTGGAGCGCGTCCGGTTCAACTATTTCACTGAGAACTGGGAGCGCGATAGGTTTGATTTACCGTACTACGGTAAAAGCTATGTGCTCTTAACACCCAAAGACATCCTCACAAAAGATGATATCTGGATTAGCAAGAGCGACATGGTTGACCAATACGACCAAATCGCGTTGGCCATCCCCGATGACCAACTTCGCGCACAGCTGGGCAGTTATTTTCTCAGTGTCCTGTCTGACAAGGCGACTAAGAAAGAACGAAACGAGGCCGCTGCAAAAGCCTTGCGAGCGTTTCCACAGGTGGTTGATTACTATATCCGTTACAAGGAAGATCACGGCGATGAAGCGGAGACGATTAGCAACGAGAAGGTACTTGAAACACAGACCGTCTTCATTGACCAAGTTGTAGCCTTTGTCGAGCAACTACTCGCTAATACTCCTTTTTATCAGCAGCCCTGGGATACGTTCGAAGAAGCACGGGAGCGGGTATCGTTCCTCAAGCAAGTCATTGAGAACAACGATGGCTACCGGCTCTTCTACTTGGACGGAAAGCCTATCAAAAGAGAAGAAGACCTCCAAATTCTGTTTCGGCTCACCTGGCGGGCAACACCTTCAGATGTTAACCGCGAGACCAATAACGGTAGAGGCCCGGTCGATTTTAAGATTTCTCGTGGCAGCAAAGACAAGTCCCTCGTTGAATTTAAGTTGGCGAGCAATAGCAAACTGAGGGCAAATCTTGAGAAGCAAGTTGAGATTTACGAGAAAGCCAACGACACAGACAAATCGCTCAAAGTCATTCTCTACTTCTCTCAGGAGGAGCTTGAGAAGGTGAATCGTATATTGCGCGAACTCAACCTCCATAATCATCCGGACATCTATTTGATTGACGCGCGCTCCGATAACAAACCCTCGGCTTCAAACGCCTGACGCTCAGACACCTGTCTATCTACCCAATCTCCTAATCAGCCCTTACACTAGCCGATACCATGAATCGGGTATTCGCGTTGGTTGACTGCAGGAACTTCCTAAATCGCTTCGGAGGCTACTTCTGGGTGCTATACTTCTGGTATCTATCAGCCCGACGAGTCCCATAAGGAGCTTAGATCATGGAACCTCAAAGAAATTTCGACCAGGATTTCACATGCTTTCTGAGGTACTTTAACGCAGCCACAACAGCCATCGGTAATGACTATATGCTTCTGCCTATTGCTGGCGCTCCACTTCCGATTTACCGCGAGCGAGTTTACTGCTATGAGCTCTACCATCAGCTCAGAGTTGAGATGGACAGGAACCAGGAGAGAGTCGATTTTCCCTACTCTCTTGGCGGCGAGATTGATAAAAGAGCCCACCCGGTTATGCGGGGGGCGATGCCGATGACGTCAAGCCTGACCTACTCGTGCATACCCCCGGCGATATGAGTGGCAACCTCATCATTATCGAGGTAAAGCCAGTAAACGCCGCAGTAAATGGTATTCAGAAAGATCTCAGAACACTTACAGCGTTTAGGGAGCGAGGCCAGTATCACTTCGCTATCTACCTGGTTTACGGAGCGCGCGAGGACAGGCTCAATCGAATTATACCAATTTCGGGTGTATACTCTCCGCATGACGAAACAATTGAGCGTTGCTCCACATCTGGAGCAGGACGAACTGGAAAGACGGTATCGCGCTGCCAGCGACGTGGTCGCACGCAGTCAGTGGCTCATGCTCTGGCACCTGGCTCAAGGCAAGACCGCCGCCGTGGTTGCCGAACTGACTGGCTATCACGTCACGCATGTCCGCAACGTGCTGCATCGCTACAATGACCTTGGCCCCGACAGTATTCGTGATCGTCGTCACGACAATCCTGGTCGTGCCCTGGCCTTAACCGCCGCTGAACAAGACGAACTCCGTGCCGCGCTGCTTGAGCCTCCTGCTGATGGTGGCGTGTGGACAAGCCAGAAGGTTGCCGACTGGTTGTCCTCCAAGCGTGGCAAGAAGGTCAATGTCGCACGCGGTTGGGAGTGGCTCAAACGGCTTGGCTTCAGTCTGCAAACACCGCGACCGCGCCACGCCAAGGCCGATGCGGCAGCACAGGAAGCGTTTAAAAAAAGCTCGCGAGCGTCGTGAGTGATGTGCAGACTGAGCACCCCCAAGCGCAGGTCGAATTGTGGTGTATGGACGAGCATCGGATTGGTCTCAAACCGCTGCTTCGGAAAGTATGGGCGCTCAAAGGCCGGCGACCAGGTGTGACGGTTCAGCACCGCTACCAGTGGCTGTATCTCTACGGATTTGTCCGTCCACACAGCGGCGAAACGTTTTGGTTGCTGATGCCGCAGGTCAACACCATATAGTGGACCCAGAAATCTGTACAGTCAGACGGTCAGACTTCTGTAGAATAACAGTATGAAAAAGTCTTACACTGCCAGCTTCAAAGCCCAGGTCGTCCTAGAGCTCCTGAAGGAGACCAAGACC
>LJCR01000850.1 GCA_001399705.1 Kouleothrix aurantiaca | reverse complement strand
GCACGCAAGCCGGCGCGGTGATTGTCGCCAGCGGCGCGTACACCGGCCGCACCACGCCGCGCATTCAGCGCAAGATCGTGCCGCTTGGCTCGTATATCATCGCCACCGCGCCGCTGCCGCCCGACCTGGCGCGCGAGCTGCTGCCGCGCGGGCGCATGGCCTTCGACACGCGCCACCTGCTGCACTACTTCCGGCTCACGCCGGATGGGCGCATGCTGTTTGGCGGGCGGGCGCGTTTCTTCCCCGAAAGCCCGGCCATGGTGCGCGCGAGCGCGGCGGTGCTCGAGCGCGACAGGGCGCAGGTTTTCCCGCAGCTGCGCGGCACACCGGCCGAGTACGCCTGGGGCGGCACGCTCGACGTTGCCTTCGACATGATGCCGCACGCCGGCCACCACGACGGCTGCCACTACGCCGTTGGCTATGCGGGCCACGGCGTCGCGATGGCTACCTACCTCGGCACGCAGCTCGGCGCGCAGCTGGCCGGCGCACCGTTCACCAACCCCTTTGCCGGCCTGCCCTTCCTCGGCGCGCCGCTGGGCCTCTACGACGGGCGGCCGTGGTTTCTGCCATTTGCGGGCGCATGGTATGCTTTGCTTGACTGGGTGCAGTAAAAGTTGATTGGATTACAGGAGAAAAGAATGCCAGTGCAGGTGCAGGGCCGTTTCGAAGTTCAGCTCCAGCCGCAAGCGCAGGCCGCCGCCGATGGGGTCAGCACTGCCCGCCTTTCGATTGACAAGCGCTTTTTCGGCGAGCTGGAGGCGACCAGCCAGGGCGAGATGCTGAGCGTCGGCAACGAAACCGGCTCGGCAGCGTATGTTGCCATGGAGCGCGTGACGGGCACGTTGCAGGGCCGCAGCGGCAGCTTTGTGCTGGTGCACAATGGCCTGATGACGCCCGACAGCCAGAGCCTGACGATCAGCGTCGCGCCCGGTTCGGGCACGGGCGAGCTGGCCGGGCTTGATGGCACAATGAATATTGTGATTGCTGACGGCGAGCACGGCTACGAATTCAGCTACACGCTCGGCGACGAATAACGCAAAAAGCACAGGTCATTTTGAGCCACAGAGTACACTGAGGCCACCGAGTTCTGCTTTCTCTGTGGGGAACGCGGCGTGCCCTGTGGCTCACCTTTCTCTCACATTATCGGCTGCAACTTTTGGAAAATACAGCGCGTCTTTTGCTACAACGCTCTGCCGCGTGCCTCTTGCCGCCATTGGAGCGGTTTCATAGCAGGCGTGCACGCCGCATGTGCGAAATTGCGGAATTTGCTGCGTTTTGCGGATGAGGATCTAGCGCGCGAAGCCATCGCACAGCATCTTGGAGCAAAGGCGAGATCATGGCGGTTTCACAACGGCGTATTCCCTGGGGGCGAATTGTGATGGCGGCGGTGTTTGTGCTGCTCGCCACGCTTGCCATACGGAACTGGCCGCACATTCAGCTCAAAGCGTTTGAAGCGTGGCAGCTGGTGCGCGCCGCCCGCCCGATCTGGCTGGTGCTGGCAGCGCTGGCGGTGGTTGCGGGCTATTTGTGCGCCGGGCAGATCTACGGCCGCGTGCTGGTGGCGCTGGGCTACCGCGCGCCGGCGCTGTGGCTCTCGGCTGCCGCGCTGGTGACGATGTTGCTCAGCCAGGCGCTGCCAATCGGCACAGTAGCGAGCTACGCCTTTCTGACCACCAGCCTGCGGCGGCGCAACATCCCCGGCACCAGCGTCGCCGTGATCGCCAGCCTGGAGCTGCTCAGCTGGGGCGGCGCGATGCTGCTCTTGTTTGTCTACGGGCTGGTGTATGTGCTGCTTTCCACCAGCGATCGCACGGTTGCGGGCGCGTCGCTGACCGGCTTCAGCACGGTGGGCCTGATGGTTGGCGTGTATGTCTTCCTCGGCAGCCGGCCGCGCGACACCATGCTGCTGTGGGCCATGCGCATCAAGCGCGGGCTGGAGCGTGTACTAGGCCGGGTGTGGAGCGACGAGCACGTGCGCAAGATGGTCGATGAGCTGGCGCACAACCGCAAGCTGGTGATGGAACATCCGCAGCGCGTGCTGCTGCTGGTGTGCTTGCAGCTGCTGATCTTTGCGCTCCATAGCCTGGCGCTGCTGGCAATTCTGCACGCGCTGGGCGTGCGCATGGCTCCGCCAGCGGTGCTGGCAGCCTACGGCCTCTCGCTGATTGTGAGCGCCTACACGCTGCTGCCGGCCGGCGGCGGCACGGTGGAGGCGGCGCTGGCGGTGGCGCTGAGCGTGCAGGGCGTGCCGATCGAGGCGGCGCTGAGCGCGACGGTGCTGTTTCGCCTGCTGGCCTTCTGGCTGATGCTGCCAGTCGCGGCGCTGTGCTATCGCGTACTGCTGCGCATGCCTGCGCCTGCCGCCGAGCAGGAAACGCTGGCAGGGAGACGGGGAGACACGAGATGAGGAGACACGATGACAAGATGACTAGATGAAGGGGTGAAAGTGGCGTTGGAAGGTTGACAGGTTCGCAGGTTGCAGGTTTGCAGGTTGCAGGTTTGCAGGTTGCAGGTTGCAGGTTGTAGGTTGCGGTCGTCGCTTTCTGCCAACAGCCGACTGCTCACTGCTCAGTTCTCGGTTCTCGGTTCTACGGTTCCGTGGTTCGGCAGGTTGC
>LJCR01000848.1 GCA_001399705.1 Kouleothrix aurantiaca | reverse complement strand
GCATCACGCCTGCATGCGGCCCATCTGAAATGGTAAAGGGCAGGGTGATGCGCCGCAGCACGGTCGCATCCAGGTCGGTCAGCAGCAGGGTAAGGGTCGTGCTGCCAAGCTCAATGCCAAGCACAAACGCGGCCTGGTAGTTGAACTCGATCATGATTGGCCGCCGGCCGCCTTGCGAGCTCCCAATGCCGGTTTCGCGCACCAGGCCGGCGCCAAGCAGGGTGGTGATGATGCTGGAGATGGTTGAGCGGCTCAGGTTGCTGCGCCGAGCAAGCTCCGCACGCGAGATCGGCCCTTCCTGCCGGAGCAGGCCCAGCACAATCCGCTCGTTGAGCTCGCGCATGAGCGCAAGATCGGCCGGTTGCTGCTCGCCCATTCCCCACTCTGCTCTGCTGCCAGGCCCCACGGGCCGGGCTTGACCGCCATTGGTAAATCGGTTTAGAAGTCTGATGGCTGTGATACTAGCATACTCTCAAAAGTTTGTCAAGAGACCAAACAAATGCGACTCGACAGATAGCGCTTCTTTTCGTACAATGGCTCGGTATACACCGACGAAGGACGAATTGCGAAAGCGATGCCGCGCAATGCTGGCGCTTTTGTTTTTCGTCCTTTCTTCTGAGTCGTTGCGCTCTGCACGGTGTTTTGGCCGACTAAAGGAGGTTCCGTGAATATTACGACCGCCGACATCCTCTTCACCCCGATTCCCCCGCGCATCAGCCGCCTGCGCGAACTGGCGTTCAACATCTGGTGGAGCTGGCACCCCGAAGCCCAGGAGCTGTTCCGGCAGATCGACGCCGAGCTGTGGGAGCAGGATTACCACAACCCGGTTGATTTCCTGCGCGATGTGCGCCAGCGCCGCCTGGAAGATGCCGCCGACAACCCGGCCTATACCAAGCAGTACGATCAGGTGCTCGAAAGCTTCGACCGCTACATGGGCGAGGCGAAAACATGGTTTGCCACAACCTTCCCGAACTCCAGCGACAAGACGATCGCCTACTTCTCGGCCGAGTTCGGCCTGCATGAGTCGCTGCCGATCTACTCGGGCGGCCTGGGCGTGCTGGCCGGCGACCACGCGAAAGAAGCCAGCGACATTGGCCTGCCGTTTGTTGCGGTGGGCTTTCTGTACCCGCAGGGCTACTTCCGCCAGCGCCTCGATCACAGCGGCTGGCAGGAAGCGCAGTATGTCAAGCTCGATTTCGCCGATGTCGCTGCGTCGCCCGCGCTGACCCCCGACGGCCGCGAGGTGGTGGTTGAAGTTGAGCTGCCCGGCCGCACAATCTACGCCAAGGTGTATCGCATCCAGGTCGGGCGCATCCCGCTGTTCCTGATGGATACCGACATTCATCCCAACAGCCCGCAAGATCGCGAGCTTTCGGCGCGCCTGTATGGCGGCGACCAGGAAATGCGCGTGGCGCAGGAGATCGTGCTGGGCATTGGCGGCGTGCGCGCGCTGCGCCAGATGGGTATCGACCCGCACGTGTGGCACATGAACGAAGGCCACTCGGCCTTCCTGGTGCTGGAGCTGGCGCGCGAGCAGGTGCAGAAGGGCACGCCCTTCGCCGAAGCCATGAACAACGTGCGCCACGAGTCGGTGTTCACCACGCACACGCCCGTGCCGGCCGGCAACGACGCCTTCCCGCTGCCCATGATCGAAAAATATTTCTGGCAGTACTGGTCGCAGCTGGGGCTGACGCGCGATGAGTTTGTGAACGTGGCGCTACAGCAGCAAAGCTGGGGCCCAACCTTTGCAATGACCGTGCTGGCGCTGAAGGCTTCCGACCACCACAATGGCGTGAGCAAGCTCCACGGCCACGTGGCGCGCGGCATGTGGCAGTGGATGTATGAAGACAAGCCGCAGGACGATGTGCCGATCACGTCGATCACGAATGGTGTGCACACCGCCACCTGGCTGGCGCCCGAAATGCGGCGCGTGTTCGAGGCCTACCTCGGCAAGGATTGGGAAGATCATATCGACGACGTGGAGATGTGGAAGAAGATCCACGACGTGCCCGACGATGTGATCTGGCAAACGCGCCAGGGCCTGAAGAAGCAGCTGGTCGAGTTCGCCCGCGAGCGCACGCGCGCACGCCACCTGCGCCTGGGCACCTCGCCGGCCGTGTGGCCCGTGCTCGACGAGACGGCCTTCACGATTGGCTTCGCGCGGCGCTTCGCGACCTACAAGCGCGCAACCCTGCTGTTCAAGGATCCCGAGCGGCTGAAAGCAATTCTGAACCGCTGGGACCGACCGATGCAGATTGTGTTCGCGGGCAAGGCGCACCCGGCCGACGACCCCGGCAAGCTGTTCATCCAGCAGGTCTACCAGATGTCGCAGCAGCCGGGCTTCCTCGGCAAGATCCTGTTCGTGGAAGAATACGACATGTGCGTGGCCCGTAAGCTGGTGCAGGGTGTCGATGTGTGGCTGAACACGCCCCGCGCCCCTACGAGGCCAGCGGCACCAGCGGCCAGAAGGCCAGCCTGAACGGCGCGCCGAACCTGAGCATTCTCGACGGCTGGTGGCCCGAGGCGTACAACGGCAAAAACGGCTGGGCGATTGGCGAGGAGCGCGAGTACAGCAACCTCGACGAGCAGGACTGGCGCGACTCGCAGCACCTGTACCAGC
>LJCR01000847.1 GCA_001399705.1 Kouleothrix aurantiaca | reverse complement strand
CTTTATGGGCGCGATGCCGGCGGGCGCGGCTGGACACACCGGCTTTACCGGGCCGGCGATGGTGCTGCTGCCGGCCGAGCAGCTGGCCGTGATAGTGCTGGGCAACCGCGTCTACCCGCGCCGCAGCCCGGCCGGGCACCACGGCGTCACGGCGGCGGTGGTGGCTGCGGCGCGGCGGGCGACAGGTGCCGAGTGAGGCAGCCAAACCCGCCCGCGCACTGATCGACTGAGTCGGCGGGGCATGGGGCACGGCGCTGAGGAGAGTCGGCCTTTTTTCCTATCCACAATCATGACGTTTTGTGGTATGATGGCGCTGTTATACCAAACAGCATTCCGCAACCGCACGCAGCACTCGCCGGGATGCTCCGCACTTCACGTTGCTGACGTTGCCGGCCCAACGATGCTGGCACCCATACGGCAAACCTGTACCTCGTAATTCTCGTGCATATTCGCAGTGGGGAAGGTAATTGGCATGGCAGCTGTTCGTATTCTGATGGCTGAAGACAACGAGCTAGTGGCGCTGACGCTGGAAGAGCAGCTTAAAGGGCTGGGCTACGACGTGATTGGCGTGGCGCGCACCGGCACCGAAGCGATCGACCTGGCGACGCGGCTGAGCCCCGATTTAATTATTATGGACATTCGGATGCCTGAGATGGAAGGCACCGAAGCGGCGGCGCGGATTAACAACCAGCGACCAGTGCCCATCCTGATGCTGACGGCCTACACCGACCGCGACACGATTCGCAAGGCCGAGCTGGCTGGCGCGCTGGGCTACCTGGTGAAGCCCGTGAATGAGGCCGAGCTGTCGCCCGCGATCAATATCGCGCTGGCGCGCTACAAAGAGCTGCACGCGCTGCGCAATCAGGTCGTCGAGCTGGAAGAGTCGCTGGAGGCGCGCAAGCTGGTGGAGCGCGCCAAGGGCATCCTGATGCAGCGGCTGGGCCTGAGCGAGCGCGACGCCTACGAGCGCCTGCGCCAGCGCGCCCGCGACAAGCGCGCCAAGATGAAAGATATCGCGCAGGCGATTATCGAGGCCGAGGAGCTGCTGGGTTCGTAATTGCTGGCGGCGCTGGCATATCCGCCGGCGCGACGCGCCCCCGTAGCTCAGTGGATAGAGCAGCAGTTTCCTAAACTGCGTGTCGGCCGTTCGAGTCGGCCCGGGGGTACCACAAAAATCGTACTCGCTTCTCGACCAGGGTCGTAGTTGTGTCGTAGCTGGCACAATTACGGCCTTTGTTATTGAATAAGAGAGGTTTCTATCAGCACAGCAACCACCAAGCTAAGCCGCCACATCCAGGCCCCGCGCCCGCGCGTGTACCGCGCGCTGATCGACGCGCAGGCGGTGGCGACGTGGATGGTGCCGGACGATATGACCAGCTATGTCCATGAATTCGAGCCGCGCGAAGGCGGGCGTTTCCGCATCTCGCTGACCTACGACGCGCCGACCGATACGGGCAAAACCAGCGCGCAGACCGACACCTACCACGGCTATTTTGCCACGCTGGTGCCCGACGAGCGCGTGGTTGAGGTGATCGAGTTTGAGACTGACGACCCGGCGATGCAGGGCGAAATGCGCGTGATGTTCGCGCTGCGCGATGCAGCCGATGGTGGGACAGATCTGCTGGCGGTGCATAGTGATTTGCCGCCCGGCCTCGCGCCCGAGGATAATGCGCTTGGCTGGCGCATGTCGCTCGACAAGCTGGCCGCGCTGCTTGAGGCGGGCGCATAGCACATAGCCACAGAGAACACCGAGAACACTGAGTAGGGCAATCAAACTCAGTGTCCTCGGTGCGCTTGGTGGCTCGCCGTCACCCCACGTCTCAGCGCGCGATTGGGCTGGGCCGCAGCGCCGGCACCGACTCGCCGCGCCGCACAATCATCACCACCCCGACGACCATCAGCCAGATCGCCCACGCCAGATAGCTTAGCGCGTTGATCGTTCCGGCCAGCTCCAGCCCGGCCGGCTCAAGCAGGCCCACGGCAATGCCCAGCGCCAGCAGCATGCCGCTCCAGCCGAGCCAGCGCCCGAACAAGGGCAGGCGCAGCATGTTCAGCGCAATCAGCAAAGACCAGACGCTGGTGCTCAGATAGCCCAGATGCTCACCGACGCCCATGCCCGCGTAGCGATGGAATGCCTCGAACACCATTGCCGCCGCGGCGCGCTGCGCCTCGCTCGCATCGGGCGCGAGGTAGGCCTGCGCCAGATGCGGCACCAGAAAGGGCCAGCGCAGAAAACCAAGCGTTTGCACAAGCCCAGCCAGCACGCCAAAGGCCGTCGCCACCGATAAAGATGCGGAATCTGCATCCGTTGCCAGCACGCGCCGCATTAGCACCGCCACCGGGACGAGCAGCAGCGCGCTAAGGGTCAGTACGTACCAGACTGCGATCAACCCGTTGCCGCCGGCCTGGAATTTCGTGAGCACGTCGGCGGTGGGCTGGCGCAGGATGTCGGGGTACTCGAACAGCATTTGCAGCAGCGTGAAGCAGATGGTGAAGGTAAGCGGGACAAGAATAAGCAGCGTTCCAGTCAGGCGGCGCAGCGACAAGGGGGCCATGGTGGTTTTCCTTTCAGCGAAAAGTGCTCGGGCTAATCAGTCGGTAGAGTATTTACTCTAATAGAATAATAG
>LJCR01000846.1 GCA_001399705.1 Kouleothrix aurantiaca | reverse complement strand
ATGTTGCGCGCCGTCGCGAGTTCCAGCAGCTCCTCGAAGTCGTGGCGGTAGGTCGGGTTCTGCATCATGGCGTAGTTGTAGGGCAGCAGCACCGAGTCGAAGTCGTAGCGCTCCAGGCTGCGCTTGTGCATCCAGCCCGCCACGGTGTAGTGCCCGGTGACGCCGATGTGGCGCGTCAGGCCCTGCCCCTTGGCCTCGATAAACGCCTCCAGCGCGCCGCCCGGCCCCATGGCCTGCTCCCACTGGTCGGGCTGCACGAGGCAGTGCATCTGCCAGAGGTCGAGGTGGTCGGTGCGCAGCAGGTCGAGCGAGCGATGCAGGTGCTCTTTGGCCTTGGCGTAGGTGCGCTCTTCGGTTTTGGTGGCGAGGAAAAAGCGGTCGCGGTAGCGCCCGGTCCACGGCCCCAGGCGCTGCTCGGATTCGCCGTAGCTGTTGGCGGTGTCGATGTGGTTGACCCCGGCGGCGAGCAGCAGCTCCATGGTGTGGTCGGCCTCGGCCTGTGTGACGCGCCCGAGCGCGGCCGCGCCGAAGAGCGTGCACGTGCTCATATGGCCGGTGCGGCCAAACGGTCGTTGCTCGATCATGCGAGTTCTCCTGATGGCTGGTGCGGCGGGTTGGCCGCAGTGCGTTGGTAGCGCATACTATACCACTAACCAGTGGGCGGGGCATCTTGCATACGCCCCGCCCACAACCTGCAGGTGTATGCGATACGCCCGCTATTTGCCCTGCTCGGTGTACTTCTTCAGGCCTTTGAGCATGGTGGACCAGTTGGACTCGGCTTCGGTTTTGGCCTGCTCCGATTCGTTCTTGTCCTGGGTAAGCGCGACCTCGGTGCCGCCCTGCTTGCCAGAAAGACTGATCGTGACGGTGTGGTAGTTTTCCGGCTTGTCTTCCGCGCCAGCGAGCGGGCTGAAGTGGCTGTACTGCAGGGTCTGCTCGGGCTTGATCTGGAGGATCACGCCTTTGTCCTCGTAGGGCTTGCCCTTCCACTCGCCTTTCCAGACAATCGGGCTGCCTTCCTGCCACTTCGAGACCGCCTGTGTGCCGAACATGTACTGTGCAATCGCCTCCGGGGTTACCAGCGCCTTCCAAACCTCGGCGCGCGGCGCGTCGATATGAATCGTCGAGTGTGCGATCAGATCTTTTGCCATGGTTTTACCCTTTCGCTACTAGTTCTGGTCAGGCAGCAAGAACTGTTCCTTTCGGCAACAAAACCGGGATGGCAAGGCCACCCCGGCTTCTTCCGTTTGAACGAACGCGCTACTGCTGCGGCGTGGCGTCTGGCGTCCCGCTGTGGCCCAGGCCGGGTTTGTCGAGTAGCTCGCGGGCCTTCTCGAGCATCTTGGCCAGGCGGGTTTCGCCCTGCTCCTTCAGCCTGGCAATGATGTCGTCGGCGGTTTTGCCGTGGGCCTGCGCGTATTGCGCCAGGCTCTGGCCGCCCTTGAGCGCGGCGCGCACGTCTGCGGGCTGTGTGCCGGTGGCGTCAGCGGTGGCGCGAATGAGCGCTTCGCGGCCCAGCTTGCCCTTCGTGCCGCCGCGCTTGATCTGGCTGCCCAGGCTGGTGTTCGCCATCATCTGCGGCGCGACGCTGTCGAACTGGGCCAGCAGCGCGTCGGCGCGCTCTTGCGTGAGCTTGCCGTTCGTCACCGCCGTCTTCAGCCGGTCGCTCACGGCTGTGCGCGCCGCGCTGATGATCGCCGCCGACGTCGCGCCCTTGCTTTGCGCGTACTGCTCCAGGCTCTGGCCGCCTTGCAGCGCCGTCAGCACATCTTTCTTGGTCGTTTTGGTCGCGTCGGCGGTGGCCTTGATCAGGCTGCCGGCCAGACCCGCCGCCTTGGCGCGGCGCGCTTTCTGCCCTGCTGGCGCGGCCGGCGCATTCGGTGCGGCGGTGGCCTGCGCCAGCACGGGCGCGGCATTCGTATGCGCAGTTGGGCCGGCATACACCGCGCCGCCCACCAGGGCCAGTGCCAGCGCGCCGCCGCCAAGCCCGATTGCAAGTTTGCGGTTCATCTGAGCTTCTCCTTCGTTTATCGCCGCCGTTCGCGCGTGCTCCGGCGTGGTTCTTTTGGTTGCTGCAGCTCGACTCGCTGCCGACACAGGTTATAGTACGCCTAAGCTGTGAAGAAGCTGTGAAAGGCGCGTGCAATGCGCGTGAACGAATGATTTGACAGCGCCCCGCGCGGCCCGTACCATGCCGGTTGCGCTCGTGCGCTTTCAGCGCAGGGGTTAAGGGATAGGGAATAGGGTTTGGCGATTGCAACGCAGAAATTCTCCCCTGATTTCCGCATCGCTTTCTTGATAATGCACTGGAAAGAAACTGGCATGCCAACCGAACTGATTGATGTGCGCGGCCTGGAAGGGCCGAACCTGTATATGCCGCAGCCGGGCGTGTTCATGCGCGTGCGCTCCGACAAGAACCGCACCCGCCGCCTGAAGGACGCGCTGACAGATGGCGCGCAAAGCGTGGGCATGGTGCTGGGCTACCTCGACCTCGATACGCGCGAGGATGCGGCGGGCGTTCTGATCGATGCGACCTTCACCACGCCCACGCCCGCGATTGGCGTTGCGCTGGCCGAGTACGTGGTGGAAGGGCTGAACCGCCAGGAAGCCAGCGACGAGGAGTGGGAT
>LJCR01000845.1 GCA_001399705.1 Kouleothrix aurantiaca | reverse complement strand
TGCACACACATCCTACAGTCGCTGGCTTGATGGGCGGTTGTACCTGAATGTCGCGAGCGTCGGATTTCGGCACGATGGGCTCAGTCATTTCACCGTGCTCACCTATCGCGATGGGCATTGGATCAGCGAACACCACGCTGTTCCATACGATACGGAGGCAGAAGCGAAACGAGTAGTGCAATGCGGCGTCCCACGGCCAGACCCGTAATGAATGGCAAACGACGGCGATGACGCCCAACACGCGCTTGCAGCGGACGCCGCTTCGCGTCGAGCGAGATCGGGCTTTTTCAGCGCCAGTTTCTGCTACAATGTGGCAGCCATCAATCAGCAGCGGCGCCGCTAAAGCGCAACCCGTTGGGCCGCTCACGCTGTCTCCACTTGCCGCTTGGCCATTTCCGCTTCCTGAGCACCTGGTATAAATCCACTCTTGACATGTATATGTAAATATGCTATATTCACAATAATCTTATTAGTACATGCTCAAGAGGAGGCTCTCAGTGTCGTCTTATAATCCCACAAACCCACGATTTCAGCGTCTCGCTGCCAGTACAGAAGGTCAAACACTCTGGCAACTGTTAAACGAAAATGATAATGTCATTCGTCTAATGGTTGCAGCTGATTTAGGCCATCCAGCAGTTGAAGGAGTAGACGAGTTAATTGCGAAATCTTCTCTAGGTTCAGCCCTAACCGGCTCTACAAAAGAAGCACATGCCTTGCGGCAACTCGCAGGAATGATGACTCGTGATGTACTCGAAGCACAAGGTTATCGCATTGGGCCGAACACACGTACCCGTTTTGGCCGTGTCTTCAAGAGTGGCGCAACTTACTTTAAAGGTGCGCGTCTTCAGGAACACACTTGTGGACAAGTACTTGAATTGCATCACCATCCTATGGGAAACGGTCAAGTCTTAATATATTATACTCCTCTAGGTAATCCCACCCATAAACTCGGAGTGGTAGATACATGTCCACAGTGCGGCGAACGCTTTGACCGGCGTTCACTTACTGATGTCGATGATATGGTTAGTGAATGAAATTGGATTGCCCTGACTTTGGTGCATTATTTGAAGCACATATCCACTGTGCTCTAATGCAGCGAAGTCTTGGCGATTCGCGGCCCAACCCGCCGTTGCAGTTGACGCCGCTGCGCGGCCCCAAGATCGCGGCGATTTTAAAATCTGGAAACGGCCCAAATGTCATCTCGATCTATGAATGGCGGCGCAACTGAACGGCAACCCGTTGGGCCACACACCTAAATGTCTTCCAACTATATTTCTTTCATTCGTTCACGAAGCATGTATACTACTTATTCTCTCTTTTTTAGTATGTAACTTATAGGCTGGCCCTCCGTATATTCTAGAGAAAGACATGCGTAAAAGAACTTGAAGAGAAGAGGACTGTCATGTCCGAAACCGTGTTAGTAGCATTTTTTAGCGCGGCCATTGCACTTCTTGTTGCTATTATTGGCGCTTGGGCGAACTTAGCTTCTACTGGACGGAAGCTACCTTGGCCACTCCAATTAGCGGGGCTTTTCTCCGTTATTTGCGTTATTGTTTTGGGGCTGCAACTTTTTCCTCGCCCTTCATCATCGCAGAATTCAACAACTATCGAGCCTACCCAGGATAATCGAGCAAATATTTCTTCACCCGAAATAGTCCCTTCTATTCAGCCATCTCATCCACCAGCTGAACAGAGCGTCAGGAACTATTTTGGTCTTTTAAATCAAGGTCATGATGATGAGGGCCAATATCAAATCGCTTGGAAAATGCTCTCAGAACGATTCATTACATCACAAGCGAGAAAAGGTGGCTATAGCGGATATGTTGGATTTTGGAAAGATATCGGCACTCCGTTCCAAATAGATAGTGTTGAGATTTTAGAACAAAACAACAAAGCCACAGGCTTCATCAAACTTATCCATTTAAGCTATCCAGCAAATGATCAGGCACATGATTACTATGTTGAGTTTATATGGGACGACAAAAGCTCACAGTGGCTGCTAGATTTTTCATGTGAATCTCCATACGAAGAAGGTTGCCCACAAAAATAAAATATTCTTATATCATGTGGCCCAACACGCGCTTGCAGCGGACGCCGCTTCGCGTCGAGCGAGATCGTGCGTTTTTCAGCGTCAGTTTCTGCTACAATGACATTGCCATTTATCGGTGGCGGCGCCGCTAAAGCGCAACCCGTTGGGCCGCGGCCAATGAAGCGCAGTGCCAAGGACGTAATCGCTCCTGCCGTGGTACAATACGTCTCTGACCATTTCGACAAACGTCTCTTCAACTGTGGAGCGAGCCGTCGTGCCTCGAACCTCATCACCTACCGCACTCCGCTATGCCGCCTTTTGGTCGTTACTGCTTCCGCACTCTAATCGCCAAACCGGCTTTTCAATTCGTAGCCCTCGCCGCCAACCAAGTATTGAATTCTCATACCTTGGTTTCTGCTTTCGCTATTGGCTGCATGATGATCAGCCAGATGCACGTATCCAGTTTGCCCGCGCGCGAAGTGATGCCGACACCATCTATGAAACGTTGATGCAATCGCGTGCAGCGATCAATGAGTCATTTGGTGCGCCACTCGAATGGCATCACGTACCTTTTACGGCGACCGCACGATCATCACGCTATGAAA
>LJCR01000844.1 GCA_001399705.1 Kouleothrix aurantiaca | reverse complement strand
CAGCAGCGTGTACACTGCCAGCGCGCGCGTGGGAGCGCGGCCAGGCCGCATCTGCACAGCTGTGCGCGCAATCGCCCAGGCGATTAGCGTGCTGAACAGCGTGTTCTGCACCAGAAACAGGAAGGCGTACTGCGTGAACACCAGCCCCTTCCCGCCCGCCAGCAGAAACGGCCCGAGAAAGGGCAGCAGCGCCAGCGGCGGGTATTCGAGCTTGAACTGCGTATAGGGTTGCCAGCCACCCAGGGTGTTGCGTGCATCGACGAAGTAGATCGACAGGTCGAGCGCGTGCCACTGCGCGACCCCCGGCAGCGTCAGCAGCGCCACCAGCAGCAGCGCAAGCGCCTGCGCGCCGACCAGTACTATGGCAAGCAGGCGTGGGTTCTCGCGGATGTTCGCGCGCATTGTTCCTCGCACATCAATGAGCGCGTATGATACCAGATTTCGGGCAGCGGGCGGGTGGTGCATGAGGGTGACAGGATGACAAGATGAGCGGGTGAGCTGGCGACAGTATGCGGTAGGCAGTAGGCAGTTTTGAGTGTTGAAATTTGAATGCTCCGTTTCCAAATCGATAATGGTCAAACCAGTAAGGTGCAACTCTCACTCCTGCGCGCCTTTTGCGCCTTTTGCGGTAAATTACTCGGTCGTCCTTCGTCGTTCGTCCTTCGTCGTTCGTCATTCGTCGGTACACCAAAACGCAAAGAGGCGCGAAAATTCTTGCGAATCTTCGCGCCTCTGAGGGAATTGTGCCGAGTTTACGACTCGAGCGCGTCGGCCTGAAGCGCCATGCCCGCGCTGCGCTTCTGCTTGTCGTCGGGCTTGATGCGGTGGACATTCCACACAATCTTGGCCGACTCCAGCGTGCGGATGATGATCGACGAAAGGTCGAACTGCCACCACTCCATGCCGTGGAAGGCCGAGCGCGGGAAGGCGTGGTGATTGTTGTGCCAGCCTTCGCCAAAAGCCAGCAGGCCGACCAGCCAGTTGTTGCGGCTGGCATCCTTGGTGCGGAACGGGCGCTTGCCAAAGGTGTGGCACACCGAGTTGACGCTCCAGGTGATGTGATGCGTGATGAACATACGCACCGCGCCGCCCCACAGCAAGCCGCTCCAGCCCCCGATGGCGAAAGGAATGAGCATGCCGAGCAGGCCCCACATCCACCACGTTTTGTCGACCCAGACTATCACCGGGTCTTTGCGCAGCCACGAGCCATAGGTCTCGGGGTCGGCCACTTCGGTGAAGATCCAGCCGACGTGGGCGTGCCACAGGCTCACCAGCGGGCTGTGCGGGTCGTCTTCCTGATCAGAGTGGGCGTGGTGCTTGATGTGCGTCGAGGCCCAGGTGATCGGGTTGCCTTCCCAGGCCATGCACCCCATGATCAGAAACAGTGCCTTGACGAACTTCGAGGTTTCGAAGCTTTTATGCGTCAGCATGCGGTGGAAGCCGATGGTGATACCCAGGCCCGAAATGACATAGAACACCAGCATCAGCACAATATCAGACCAGGTGACATAACGCTGCCACAGGCGCGTGATCGCATAGAGCGTGGCGATCAGCGGGGCAACAACGCCAATAAAGACCAATATTTTTTCGGCAAGGGATTTTTCAAGTTCCTGCTCAGTGGTTTCCATGTGCCCTCTCTCGCATGATAAATAGAAGCGAATATGTATGATCAGAGTGTAGGGTATTGGCGCGGGGCATGACAGTGCTGTGGGTCCAGTCGTGCGGCCTATCTTTAGGGATGCCAGCCGCGCGCAGGGGGTGTCGTGCGACATATGGCTGCAGTCATTCGGCCAGGCCGGCCTGCTGGGCAAACAAGCCCGCCTGCGTGCGGTCGCGCACGTCGAGCTTGCTGAGAATGCTGCTGATATGGTTCTTCACCGTGCCGATGCTGATGGTCAGGTGCTCGCTGATTTCCTGGTTGCTGCGCCCGCTGCCGAGCATGCGCAGGATCGCAAGCTCGCGCTCGGTGAGCAGGGCCAGCCGATCGTTACGCGGGGCGGCGGGTTTGGCGGGCGGGGTGGGTGCGGCAAGTGGCTGGGCGGCCAGGCGGCTGAACTCGCGCAGCACCTGCGCGGTGATCTCGGGGTGGATGAGTGCGCGGCCGGCAGCCACCTCACGGATGGCCTCGGCGATCTGCTTGTGGTCGGCATCTTTCAGCAGGTAGCCGCGCGCGCCGGCATGCAGCGCATTAAATACGTTGATATCGTCTTGAAAGGTGGTCAGGATGATAATGCCAGCGCGCGTGCCGGCAGCAATCAGCTCGCGTGTGGCTGCGACTCCATCCATCACCGGCATGCGCACATCCATCAGCACCACGTCGGGGTCGAGCGCGGGGATTTTGCGCAGTGCCTCGCTGCCATCGCTGGCCTGGCCGATCACCTCGATGTCGGGCTTGCGGCCCAGCAGCGCCTGAATGCCGGCGCGAATCAGCGGCTGGTCGTCGACGATGAACACGCGGATTTTTGCGCTCATGGCTGTTCTCTATCGCGGGCTGGCGCGTTTGGCGGCGCAGCGCGCATAGCAAGTTCAAGCCCCCGCCGCCTGCGCCGCGTCGTTTCTCTCAGCCCAGCGGAAGCGTCATGACGAGCTGGCAGCCGCCTTCGGGCAGCGCGCCGGCTTCCAGGGTGCCGCCCAAT
>LJCR01000843.1 GCA_001399705.1 Kouleothrix aurantiaca | reverse complement strand
CTAGCTACACGCTGCGGCAGGAAGGCAGCACGCTGACACTGACGATTGGCGAACGCACGGGAGGCTTCACGCCCGCGCCGCGCTCGCTGGCCTTGCGGGTGCGTGGCCCCGCGCAGTGGCGCGCCGAAGACCCAACCGAGTTTGCCGACGACGGCGCGGCGCGCGTGGTGCGCTTTACCAAGCTATAAGAGGCGGGGTGAATAATGCTCGTTTACAAAAGCCTTGCGCCCGGCCCGTGATGATGTTTAACAAAATAACCCGGCAATCGCGTTTCGCCCAGCCGCTAAAGCAGCGGGCTAGAGTCGGCAAAGCCTGCCTGCGCGGGCTGTCCGGTAATATTTAGCATGCGCCAAAACGAGAATGTTACCGTAATGATTGAGGCAATGGTGAAGCTGGCAATTCCAATGCATCAATAGTGCTGGCGTTAGCATGATGAATGCGTTGTTGTTTAATATAGCGAGTAATTTGCGGCAATCCGCGCTTACTCAACGTAAACACACCATAGCCACCTTGCCATTTAAAAAAGGAGTCTGGCCGAATTTCGTGTGTCATCACATGCGAACTAGCGCCTTTGATTTCGCCAATAAGCTGAGAAAGAGCAGAGCAACCCAGTTCGATGCATTTTGCGCTAATTGCACCGTACAACCGAAGCTCCGCGTCTGGAGGAATGATTGGCAAGCGATCCCATGTGGCCCAAACGCAATGTGCATATAAATCGGTATATGTAGCCATTATAACCTCGCAAACTTGCTTTGAGCATATACTCGACTGATTACCAAAAACGGAAATAGCCCGCGCAGGCGGGCTTCGCTACCATAGCCGAGCGCTTCAGCGCCACGGCACCGTAGAGAGGACAGCAATGCTCGAATCATTCACCCTGGCCCCCGGCTTTCGCGCCGCCGCAACCGCCTGCGGCCTGAAAACCAGCAGCGCCATGGCCGCCTCGAGCCTGGACCTCGCGCTGGTTACGGCCGAGGCCCCATGCAGCGCGGCGGGCCTGTTCACCTCCAACCGCGTCAAGGCCGCGCCGGTGCTCTACGACCAGGAAACGCTGGCGCAGAATGCCGGCGCGATCCGCGCCGTGATCACCAACGCCGGCAATGCCAACGCCGTCACTGGCGAGCAGGGCCTGGCCGACGCGCGCCAGATGGCCGCGCTCACCGCCTACGGCCTGCGCTGCCAGCCCGACCAGGTGCTGGTGCTTTCGACGGGCGTGATCGGCCGGCCCATGGCGATGGATAAAGTCACGCAGGGCATTGCAGTCGTCACCTCGCCCGCCGCCGAGCAGGGCGCGGCCGTTGCGGCCCGCGCGATCATGACCACCGACACGCGCCCGAAAACCGCCATGGGCAGCGCCACCATCGGCAGCGCGCAAGTCACCGTCAGTGGCTTCTGCAAGGGCGCGGGCATGATTCACCCCGACATGGCAACCATGCTCGCAATCGTCACCACCGACGCGCAGGTCGCGCCAGATGTGCTGCACAGCGCGCTCAAGGCCGCCGCCGATGTCAGCTTCAACCGCATCAGCGTGGATGGCGACACCAGCACAAACGACACGCTCTTGCTGCTGGCTTCGGGCGTGTCGGGCGTGGCGATTGGCGCGGGCAGCGCGGAGTTCGCGCAATTCGTGGCGCTGCTGAGCGAGATATGCACCAGCCTGGCGAAGCAGGTTGCGCGCGACGGCGAAGGCGCAACCCGCCTGATCGAGATTGTCGTCAGCGGAGCGGAAGATGTGGCCCAGGCGCACACCGTCGCCAACACCATCGCGATCTCGCCGCTGCTCAAAACGGCGGTGCACGGCGGCGACCCAAACTGGGGGCGCGTGCTGATGGCGGCCGGGCGCAGCGGCGCGGCAATCGACCCCAATCGCCTGACGCTGGCGTTTGGCCCGCCCGAGCGCGAGATCATTGTGCTGCGCGACGGCATGCCCGCCAGCTATGTCGAGCGCGAGGCCGCCGCTCTGTTCCGCGAAGATCCGGTCTTCATCCGGCTCGATCTTGGGCTGGGCAGCGCGCAAACCACCGTCTGGACATGCGACTTCAGCAAAGAGTACGTCGAAATCAACGCGCACTATACAACGTGAGTGTTCAGGGGTCAGAAGTCAGGAGTCAGAAATACATACATGCGCCTCTTCTGACCCCTGATTCCTGACTCCTGACTTCTGGAGGATTTTATGTGGGGTGGCCGCTTTTCCGGCTCGATGAACGAGCACATGGCGCGCTTCAACAATTCGTTTCCCTTCGACCGGCACATGTGGGCCGAGGACATTCGCGGCTCGGTGGCCTGGGCGCGCCAGCTTGCGGCTGCCGGCATTCTCACCGCCGACGAGCGCGAGGCATTATTTGCGGGCCTGGAGGCAGTGGGCGCTGAGTTCGCCGCAGGGAGCTTTTCGGCATTACCATCGGATGAAGACATCCACACCGCCGTTGAGCGGCGGCTGGGCGAGCTGGCTGGCGCGGTGGCGGGCAAGCTCCACACTGGCCGCTCGCGCAACGATCAGGTGGCAACCGACGTGCGCCTGTGGGTGCTGGGCGCAATCGCCCGCGCCGACGCCGCGATTCGCGAGCTGCAAGGCGCGCTGGTGCAGCAGGCCGAAGCAGCGGGCGACGCGCTGATGCCGGGCTACACGCACATGC
>LJCR01000841.1 GCA_001399705.1 Kouleothrix aurantiaca | reverse complement strand
GTCACACTCTTGGCGAGGTTGCGCGGCTGGTCGACATCCGCGCCGCGCCGCAGCGCGAAGTGGTAGGCGATTAATTGCATCGGAATGCTGGTGAGCAGCGGCGTCAGCAGCGGCAGCGTTTCCGGCACCTCAATCACATAATCGGCCTTGCTGTGAATGAGCGTGTCGCCCGCCGTCGCGATCGCGATGACATGCCCGCCGCGCGCTTTCACCTGCTCCACGTTCGAGAGCATTTTTTCGTAGATGGCATCGCGCACAGCCACGCACACCACCGGCAAGTCCTCATCGATCAGCGCAATCGGCCCGTGCTTCATCTCGCCGGCCGGGTAGCCCTCGGCGTGAATATAGCTGATCTCTTTCAGCTTCAGCGCGCCTTCCAGCGCCACCGGGTAGTTGATCTGCCGCCCCAGAAACAGCGCGTCGCCGGCGCGGTGGTAGCGCTCGGCCAGCTCTTTGTAGATATTTTGACCTTCGAGGAGCGCGCCAACCTTGCCCGGTAGCTCAACCAGCCCCTGCAAATGCTGGCGAATTTCGTCGGGCTTGAGCGTGCCGCGCGCCTGCGCCAGCCGCAGCGCCAGCAGGTACTGCACCATCAGCATGGACGTGAACGCTTTGGTCGAGGCCACGCCAATCTCCGGGCCGGCATGCAGGTAGAGCGCGCCCGCGTCGGCCAGGCGGGCGGCCTGCGAGCCAACCGCATTCACGATTGCGGCACTCTTCACGCCTTGCGCGCGCGCTTCTTCCATTGCCGCCAGCGTGTCAACCGTTTCGCCGCTCTGTGTGATCGCCAGCAGCAGCGTGTCGCTGCCCAGCAGCGGCTGGCGGTAGCGGAATTCCGAGCCGTAGTCCACATCGACGCGCACTTTCGCCAGCGTTTCGATCATATACTTGCCGATCAGCGCGGCGTGCCATGCCGTGCCGCACGCGACGGCGTAGATCCGCCCGAGCCGCCACAGCTCGCCGTCGCTCATGCGCAGGTCGTCGAGCAGCACGGCGCCTTCGTCGAGGTCAACCCGCCCGCGCAGGGCGTCGGTCAGCGCGCGCGGCTGCTCGAAAATTTCTTTCTGCATGAAGTGCTTGTAGTCGCCCTTGGCGGCGGCGACGGGATCCCAGGGCATGGTGGTGGGCAGCTTCTGCACCGGCGTGCCGTCGAGCAGCGAAACCTCAGCGCCGCCGGCCGTCAGCACCACCAGCTCGCGGTCTTCAAGGAAGACCATGCGCTGCGTGTAGTCGAGGATGGCGGGCACATCCGAGGCCAGGAACATCTCGTCTTCGCCCAGCCCCACCACAATGCCGCCGGCGTTGCCCAGGCGCGCGGCCACCAGGCGGCCCGGCTCGTGGCGCGACATCGCCACCACGGCATTGCCGCCGCGCAGGCGCGCAAGCGTGCGGCGCATGGCCTGTTCCAGCGAGCCGGTTTCGGCGTAGAAATCGCCAAGCAGCAGCGCAATCACTTCGGTGTCGGTTTGCGAGTGGAAGGTGTGGCCGCGCGCGGTCAGTTCGTGCTTCAGCTGGAGGTAGTTTTCGACAATGCCGTTCTGAATGACCACAATATCGCCCGAGGCGTCGCGGTGCGGGTGGGCGTTCGCTTCGGTGACGCCGCCGTGGGTGGCCCAGCGGGTGTGGCCGATGCCAGCGTGGCCGTGGGTGGGCTGCTCGCGCAGCTGCGATACCAGGTTGCCCAGCTTGCCAACGCTGCGCCGCAGCTGAAGCGCGCCCTCGTTCTCAATCGCGATTCCGGCCGAGTCGTAGCCGCGATATTCCAGCCGCTTCAGGCCGCCAACCACCACCTCGGTGGCTTCACGCCCGCCAATATATCCAACAATGCCGCACATGGGGATTCTCCTTTATATGTGTTGAGAAAAGGCGTCGTTCAGGGTATGCGCGCAGCGCGGCGCAAGGGAGCGCGAAAAACGCTCCAGGCGCGAATCGTAGGTGTTTGCGCGCAGCACGATCAGCCGTGCGAAACGGCGATCATCATTGACACGACGCGATACAAAGGGATTGTGCAGCGCGGGCCAGAGGACGCAGGGTGGCCCGGGAAAGCTGCAACTGCTTGTGGTGCTCACTGCTGGCCGCGTTGTTCCGCTCGTCGCCGGGCGGGTTTGGCTGGCCGCTTGCAGGCGGTGGCGCGCCTGGGAGGCATCCGCTGATCTGTCGATTTTTTGCGGCTGCTGAGCGCTCCGTTACTGCACTCAGGCCCGCATTAGCCCCGGCTCGCGCCGGGGAACCTCCACCTCGTCGGCTGAAGCATGCGCTTCAGCTCATGCGCTTGGCTGCTGATTGTTGGCTTGCTGCACCTCCACTGGCGTCCGTCGTCGCTTCTTCATGGCGCTAGTATAGCGGTTCGCGCGCTTCTTGCCAACCCCTTGTGTGCCTGCGTCAGCGGCGTATCAGGTTTACTATCCCGAAAGCACAACAACTGAGCCACAGAGCACACAGAGAGCACTGAGCAAGAAACCTAACTCGGTGACCTCAGTGCACTCTGTGGCTAAACTAATCTGCTGTTTACAATAGGGGAAAAGAAGCCAGTACCAGCGTGAGCGGCGTTTGCGTGGCGGGGGCTTGTGCCGCGTGCCAGCCCCACCGCAGGTGCCCGCGTGGCTGCGCGCCCATGTGTTTTGCGCTGGCCCATCAA
>LJCR01000842.1 GCA_001399705.1 Kouleothrix aurantiaca | reverse complement strand
CACAGGTCGTTGATGCCGATCGTGATCGGGGGCCAGTCGGGCTGCGGGTCGAGCACGTCGGTCTGCCAGCGCGCCCGCAGATCGCGCACGGTGTTGCCGCTGGTGCCCATATTGACCACGCGGATGCGCGCTTCCGGGCTGGTTGCCTGTAACAGGCTATCCGCGAGGCTGGCGTAGCCCTTGCCAAGCGCGCCAAACAGCCCTTCGCCCACCGGGCGGGCGCGCTCGCAGTCGGTGATCGAGTCGCCAATCATCACAAACTTGCTGCCGGGTTCGAGCAGGAGTGGCATGGGTTCTCCTTATCAAATCAGGGAAGTGTTTTTATTTACATCATCATTATGCGCTTGGGATGCGGGACCGCGGCAATTGTACCACCATCGCGCCGGAGAAAGCTGCTACTGCGCTGCGAGCATGGCCGCGACCTCGGCATAGCGCTGAGCAACAAGCGCGCGGCCCACGGCTTCGGGCAGTCCATCGCGGCTGCCCTGCTCGATCAGCTCGGCGTGGCGCCGCAAGTGGGCGCGCTGCTCGGCGCTGCGGGCGCATTCGGCCACGACCGCGATGGTGTTGAGCAGGTGCAGCGTTACCGAGGCGCTGCCGCGCCCATACTCGCGGATCTGGTTGAAGGCGGCATCAGTGGCATGGCCAAAAGTCAGCGGCACGCTCGCCAGGCGCACGGTTCCATCGCTGCTGCACCGGCAGGGCACGTGCAGCTGGCGCATAGCGAGCTGGCAGAGCGCCGCGCCCAGCCAGTCGGTGCAGGTAATCGCCGTGAACGGGTCGTTGATCGCGGGCGAAAGCGCACGCAGCGCCACCTCGACCAGCTCGTTGATGCCGAACTCAATATCCTGCACCAGCGTGCGCTGCGCTTCCAGCACAAACGCGCCATTAATTGCCTGGCCAACGCTTCCTGGGGCGGCTGGGGGCCACACCCGCGCCAGCGGCGCGCCCGCCGTGACAAAGGCGCCCGGCTCGCGCAGCAGCTGGATCGTGAGATGGTGCGTTTCGGCCAGCTGAAACAGCTGGTTGTCGTCGCGTGCCTGGATGTAGCCGTTGCGCTCGGCCAGCACCGTCAGCGCGGGCGCGGCGGGCGGCACAAACGGCGGCGCGGGCGCGGCTGGCCCACTGGCCAGCGGGAAAGTCGCCTTGATCGCCGCCTGCAGCTCGTCGCTCACCGCTGCCACGACGACCGGCGCCTGCATCGAGACAGCAATGTGGTTGATGAAGTAAACCAGCAGGCCCAGGCTCAGCAGCGCCAGCGCAAGGCCAACCGAAAGCGAAACTTGCGGCAGCGAAGCCGTGGTTTCGTCGCGCATGCGGAGCAGCACCAGCATGCAGAAGATAAAGGTTGCGGTAAATGTGCCGAGCACCACCTGTGTGCCGGTGTCGCGCAGAAACATGCGCAGCAGGCGCGGCCCAAACTGCGAGGCGGCGATGGTGAGCGGCACCGTGGTGATCGAGAAGACCACGCCAATGATGCCGATCATCGCGCCGGCGACGGCAAACATCAGCGTGCGCGCCGACTCGATCGTGTCGTAGTAGAGCCAGGGCAGGCGCGCTACGCCGGCCTCAAGGAGCGCCTGATCGGCTGCGCCAAGCGCGCCCCACAGCAACGCCGCGCCGATGATCATCAGGGTTGGCACAAACCAGTAGCTGCCCCGCAGCTCGTCCCAGCGCTCGTGCAGCCGCACATTCATCACGCTCTCTCCGCTGTACCGCATCTGCGGCATTGTAATGCAATTTCCGCGCCGTTGCGCGTTTCTAATACTTCGCCAACACTGCGCTAACGCCCCACTATGATTGCCCTGCTACCATATATATAACAAGATATATAACAAGATTGCGAAGGAGCCACCTGATGATACATGCGGAAATTCCACAGCGCCGGCCCTGGGGCGCGATTGGCCTGCTGGCGGCGCTGGCGCTTGGCACGCTGCTGGCGGTATTCAACCTGTACGCGGGCCTGGCCCTGATTGCCGTGGCGGTGCTGACGGTGCTTGCCATGGCGCTGCCACTGGGCGGGCAGGCGCGACGCGCCCAGGTTTCGTGGCGCGCAAGCGTGCGGCGCAGCCTGGTAGCTGCCGGGCAGGAGCCGCAGATGGCCTTTGTGATTCCGGCGGAGAGCGTGCCCGGCTACACGCCCATGCTCACGCGAGAGGGCGTTGTGCTGGTGAACGACGAGGGCACGATCATCTACCGTATGAAATAGATCGTTCCGGCTCAAACACGGCGGGCAAGGTGCCCGCCGTGTTTTTTGTTGGCGCGAAAGGGGTATAATCGGCGCACTCTGCGCCGCACAGACGCGTGAGCCACACGGGGCACAGAGGCCACTGAGTGTAGCACTCGCTGTTCTCTGTGTTCTTTGTGGCCGACTATTTTTTCTGCTGTAGGGGAGCACGCCATGACCGCGCCGCAAACCATTCACCTCGTCTTCAAAACCCACCTCGACATTGGCTTCACCGATCTGGCCCGCAATGTCGCCGCCCGCTACTTCACCGATTTCATCCCGCGCGCGCTCGACGTGGCGGCCGAGCTGCGCCGCGCTGGCGCGGATCGTTTCCGCTGGACAACTGGCGCGTGGCTGATCGCCGAGTTTCTTGAGCGCGCCAGCCCGGCCGAGCGCGCGCTGATGGAGCAG
>LJCR01000840.1 GCA_001399705.1 Kouleothrix aurantiaca | reverse complement strand
GCTATCTTGCGACTGGTGGGGTGTTGTGCCTTGCCGGCGCCATTCTCCTTGCCTGGAACTATCCCGAGCGCCATGGTCGCTATTGGCATGGGCTCGGGGTCGCGTGGCGGCGTCATTGGCGCCGCTGGTGGAGTTGATATGGATCCCATCCAGCAAACATTATTTGGCGATACCCTGCCGCCTGGTACATCACTCTTCGAGGTGGTGACCATTCCACACGACTATCACGGCGGCGCGCATCTGGATGACCGGAAGCGATGGATGACCGCCCATGCGGGCGAGCAAGTGACGGTGCTCCACCGCCGTGGCATGCAACTGGAGGTTCGCGCCCAGGATGGCAGTACGGGCATCGTGCTGACCACGGAAGTGGGCGCATAAATGCACGCAGGATCTGCCACGCGCGAACGCACGCTTCCCCCACCGGATTTTGCGTATCTCCGCAGTGAGATCGATCTCAGCACGTTAGTGAGCGAATACACGCCCATCCACGCATTCCATGGCGGGGAATATCGAGCCGCATGCCCGATTCATGGAGGGCGTCATCTCAACTTTCGCATCTGGCAAGATACCAGTCACGAGTGGCACTATAAATGTTATTCGAAGTGCCAGGCGGGTGGCGATGCCGTCACCTTCCTTGAGCAGATGGAGCACATCTCGCGCGCGGACGCCGTCGGGCAACTCTATCGCCGTCTCGGGGGGCATACGCCGCAGGCGAGGGAGCGGCGCACAACCCCTGCTCCGCGTACCCCTTCGGAACCACTCTCGGAACGTCTCGTCACCCCGTATGTGAACTGTATTGATCTGCCGATCGATCCCACGGGTCAAGACCAGCGCACGCCGCGCGATTGGTGGCATGGGCAGGGCGTGGACGATTCCGCCATTGATGCGTATCGTCTGGGCTTTTGCCCGCGCTGCCCCATGGCGGTCGACCCGATTCATCCCGAGCGACCGATGCCAAGTGCCACCATTCCTATTTATAGTGCAACGAACACGGTGCTGAATATTCGGCACCGTTTACTTCGCCCGCCGAGCAAAAAGGGTGACAAATATCGACCCCACGCTCGCGACCTGGGGGCGCATCTCTTTAATACCAGGAGCCTTGGGACTCTTCCCGATGGCACGCGCCGCACCGATCGGCGGATTGCGCTGATCTGGGAAGGCGAGAAGAAGGTCATTGTCGGCAGCAGTATTCAGGATTGGATCTTGGGCTTCTTTTATCCGATTGTGACCGCAACCTCAGGCGCGGGATCGTGGACCAGTGTGTATGGCGACGAATGGGCGGCACAGTTTGACGAGTTCGAGCGGGTCATTGTCATGTTTGATCCCGGGCCTGATGCCATTCTCACCGCTGCCGAGCACACCGCTGCCTTGTTCGGCCGGCGCGGCTGTGTGATTCAGACTCCGCAGAAGGTCGATGATTGGCTGCTCGGCACCGCAGGCGGTTCCGGCTTAACGCCAACCCAGCGCTTGGATACCTTGGTGGGGTGGATCGAGGATGCGCGGCCGCTGCGCGCGGAGAGTATCTGGGGAGGATGGGCATGAGACCGAGTCAGGCCGCCCCAGCGCCTCAGCCGCCGAGCGAGCGGGACGAAGCAGCGTTGCGGGCCTTTGCGGCGGCGCTCATTCGCATCGCGCGTCGCATTGCCGTCAGTCCGGAGCGTGCTATAATCGCAGGGCAGAGAAAGGAATCTTCCCATGATGCCACCCGATGAGGCGATCATCGCGCGGCTGCATGCCCTCCAGCGCGGCGATATGCTCGCAGAGTTGTGGCTGCCCGCGGCCCCCGTCCCGCCTGCGCAGTGCGTGGTCTTCTATTTACGGGTCAGCAGCACGATGCAGCTCCATACGGCTGGTGGCCAGGGTTTGGACGATCAATGGAAGTCCTGCTCTGCCTATGCACGGAATAATGGGTTGACCATTATTGGCCTCTATGTGGATCCCGCCGTCTCTGGGAGAAAAGCGAATCGGCCCGCGATCGATGCCCTCAAGCGCGCCGCGCGGAGTGGTCTCTTCAAGCGGGTGCTGTTCTACCGGGTCAATCGCATGGGCCGGAATGTGCCAGCCATGTGGGCCACCGCTGACGAGGTGGAAGCGTGCGGCGTGGAGGTGCAAAGCGCCACGGAGAGTTTCAGCCGCAGCACCGCAGCCGGCCGCTTGTCGTTCAATATGCTCGCCGCCATGGCGCAATTTGGCAGTGACCAGCAAAGCGAAGTTATTCGCGATCGGTTGCGGCACAAGGTGGAGGGCGGGGGCTGGGTCGGCCCGCTTCCGTATGGGTATATGCGCGATCACCCTGGTGGGCCGCTGCTCTTCAGTACGCATATTGCGCCGACCGCACCCCTGATCGGGGGCCTCGCTCCCAATGGGCAGCCCCTTGTACCCGGCAGTACCGCCGCAGCCACCGTCGAGTTGTTCCGGCAGTACAGCACGCACCGCATGTCGGACGAGCTGCTGGCTGACCGCATGAATAAAGCGGGTTGGCGGACGCTCAACTGGCAGACCAATAACTGGGGGCTGTTCGGGCGCGAAAGCGTGCGCGGCATTCTGACGAACGCGGCCTATATTGGCATGGTCAAGAGTAAAGGGGTTCCCGTTCCGGGCACGCATGAACCCCTGATCTCCCGTGAGGTATGGCAATC
>LJCR01000084.1 GCA_001399705.1 Kouleothrix aurantiaca | reverse complement strand
TCACCCGCGAAGCAGAAACCGCTGAGGAAGTCCTGCAAGACACGTTCTATCGCCTGCACGCCAACGCAGGCTCACTCGATGGCTCACAGCCGCTTCTGCCCTGGCTCTACCGGGTCGCCGCTAATCTTTCGTATAATTGCGCCCGCCGGCGGCGACTATGGACTGAGCCTTTCCACGCGCTGGCCGAGCGATTATTTGCGCCAGCACGGCGTTCGCCCGAACAAATTGCTGAGCAACACGAGCTCCAAGCCATTCTTCGGGCCGTACTCGACGACCTGCCACCCAACCACCGTGCAGTTTTAGTGCTACACTATCTGGAAGATTATTCGATCCCGGAAATCGCGGCGATTCTCGATTGCCCGGAAGGTACAGTCAAATCGCGCCTGTACCACGCCCGCAAACTCGTCAAGGATCAGCTTCAGCTTCGCTATGGCGGCGGGGCAATTCAGCCAGATCAACTATGAGCGCAACCACCAGCCCAACATCGAAACAAGCGACGAATATACGCTGGCAATTGCTCGGCGGCGATCGTTTTTACATCACGGCCCGCTGGGGCGTTTTTGCCCTGCTCTTGCTCATTGGCTGGCTGCTCGTTCGGCAGCCGGTCTGGCCGCCAGCGCCTGGCATGGCGCCGATCCTGCTGCTTGTCTGGGTCTATGGCATCTTCAACCTGATTATGACGGTTGCGCTGCTGGTGCCGGCGTTCACCGGCGTGCTGAATAACGCCTTTATTGTCGATATTCTTTTTATTTCGCTGTTTACCTACTTTAGCCACGACCCGCGCGATCTTTACTACCCGCTGTATCTCCTGCCTCTGGTGAGCGCGGCCTTTCGCTTGTCGCCGCGCGGCAGCTTCCTGGCTGGCCTGTTCGCCGCCGGCGTCTATGTGATCGCCTACCTGCTGTCGCGCATCGGGCCAAACAACGGGCCGGCGCCAACCGAAATTGTGGTGCTGGTGGGCTTGCTGCTGCGCGCAATTGCACTGGTATGCATTCCCTGGCTTACCAGCGGCCTCGCTGAGCGCTGGACACAGAACAACCGCCTGAGCGTCGAGCTGGCTGAACAGAAACAACAAAGCGCGCTGGCCGAGGCAAACGCCTACCGCGATCAGATGCGCTCGCTCTACGAGGTTGCATACACGCTCTCGACAACCATGAACTACCAGAGCGTGCTCGACACGACACTCGCCGAAAGCCGCAAGCTGGTGCCGCATACCTGCGGGCTGGTGCTGCTTTCCACCGGCCAAACCGACGAGCTGTATATCGCCGCTGCCTATGGAATTAGCGATGCCGATCGCCAGAAACGCATTCAGCTTGGTACTGGCACCATCGGCCAGGCGTTGCGCTCGCCCGACGCATCGATCATCGAGACAATCGGTAGCGAGCCCGAAGCTGCGCCGATCACCGTGCTGACACGCTGCCAATCGGCCTGTCTCGTTCCGTTGCGCGCGGCGCTGCGCACCTATGGCTTGCTGGTCATCGCCAGCGATCAGCCGCGCGCATTCAACCAAGAGCAGCTTGGCATGCTTACCGCGCTGGCCAACTACGCAATTATTGCGCTCCACAATGCGCAGCTTGTGTACGATTTACGCCAGGAGCGCACCAAGCTTCTTTCGAAAGAAGAAGAAGTTCGCCACCAGCTTGCGCGCGATCTCCACGACGGCCCAGCCCAGGCGCTCGCCGCCATCACCATGAATGTCGAGTTCATCAAGCGCCTGCTGGAGCGCGACCCCAAGCGCGTGCTCACCGAGCTCGACAAACTTGGCTCGCTGGCGAAGCGCACCACCCATGAAGTACGCACCATGCTCTTCGAGCTGCGGCCGCTCGCCCTGGAAACGCAGGGCCTCGATGTTACGCTCCGCCAGTATCTGGAACGCTTCCAAAACCCCACTACGACGATCTCGCTTGATTCGAACGAAATCACCGTCGACCTTGATACCAAGGTTGAAGGGACATTGTTCAACATCATTCAGGAAGCAATCAATAATTCCCTCAAATACGCAAAGGCATCGCAAATTTGGGTTCGCCTGAAAGAAACGCCGGCCGCTCTTGAAGTCACGATTCAAGACAATGGTAGTGGCTTCGACCTGCAAAAAGTTCTTGAATCATATGAAAAGCGCGGCTCATTTGGCTTGCTGAACATCGAAGAGCGTGCAAAACTCATCGGCGGAGCCGCCGAGCTGATGTCCGCACCTGGGCAGGGCACGACCGTACGCGTCACCGTCCCGCTCGCTTAACTCCCGCCAATGACAAATCCCTACATCCAGCCCTCGCGCGTTCACGCAGCATTGCGCGCCCTCGGCGTCCGGCCCTCGCGCGATATGGGGCAAAACTTCCTTGTCGATTCTCAAGCCCTTGCCGCTATTGTCGCCGCTGCCGAGCTTTCGCCAACCGACACAGTGCTTGAGGTTGGGCCTGGCCTTGGCGTGCTCACCTGGGAACTTCTTCAGCAGGCTGGGCGCGTGGTAAGTGTCGAGCTCGACCGGCGATTGGCCGAGCGCCTGGCAGAAGAATTGGCCGCCGAGCCGCATTTTACGCTGATACAGGGCGACATTCTGCGCACACCTTTCAGCGCCTTGCTCGGCGAAGCTGAAGCGTACAAAGTTGTCGCAAATCTACCCTACCAGATCACCTCAGCCGCGCTACGACACTTTCTGGAAGCACCGCACAAGCCCGAGACAATCGTCGTGCTGGTGCAGTGGGAAGTAGCCGAACGGATCTGCGCTGGTCCGGGCGATTACAGCGTTCTGGCACACTCAGTCCAGCTGTATGCCCAGCCTGAGATCGTAGCACGCGTGCCGGCCAGCAGCTTCATCCCCGCGCCCGCAGTAGACTCGGCGATCCTGCGCTTGCACATCCACACCAGCCCCCGCGTCGATGTAGCGCCCGAAGCACTCATGCGCCTGATCAAGGCAGGCTTTCTCCAAGCGCGAAAAAAGCTTGGCAATGCGCTCCCAACTGGCCTTGCATCGCTTGGTGTTCAGGTGCACAAAGAACAAGCCCTCACCGCGCTCGCGTCAGCCACGATCGATTCGGGCCGGCGCGCTGAAACCTTGACCCTTGACGAATGGGTCAAGCTGTACAGAGCGTTTGGCTTTGACACAAATTAGGTGGCAAAATACATAAAAAAACCCCCAGGCATGATTCATAGCCATGCCTGGGGAGGTAGCAGCTAAAAACTTAGTTGTTGACCGAAATCTCTTGCTGAGCCAAGGGCAGCGCAAAGCTAAAGCAGCTCCCCTCACCCTCTTCGCTCTCCACCCACATTCGTCCCTGGTGGCCTTCGACGATTTGCTGGCAGATCGTTAGGCCCAAGCCAAGATGATTGCCCTTGCTCGACGAGCGGTTATGCGCGCGGTAAAAGCGCTGGAAGATTTTTGCTTGCTCTTCTTTCGGAATACCCACGCCCGTATCGCAGACATGCAATACGACCTCATCGGCTTGCAGCTCCGAAAAGAGTGTAATTGAGCCACCTGGAGGTGTAGCTTTTATCGCATTCTCTATCAGATTATTCAGCACCTGCCCAATACGCTCGCTATCGAAAACAAACTCTGGCAAATTGATATTGACATCATTTACTAATTGGAGCCCATTTTGCTGCGCCTGCAGGCTCAGTCGAGTAACCGTAGCAGTGACCAGAAGCGACAAATCATTCAATCTTGGGTCAAGCACAAGCCGGCCCGCCTCGACACGGTTGTATTCCAGGAACTCGGAAATACGGCTTTTGAGCAACTCAACCTGGCCGTCAGCAATCGTCAGAAATTCATTCTGCAGGGCGGTGAGCGCGCCCGCTTGCCCGCGCAGCACAACTTTAATAAAACCGTTCAGCGAATTCAGCGGGTTGCGTAGCTCGTGCGCAACCATCGAAATAAACTCGCTGCGCGATTTTTCTTCGATTTTTTGCTCGGTAATGTCGTGTAGCACAATCGCCACAAGCGGAGCATCGGTGTCGTTGTAGCGCACCTGCGAGGCATAAGCCTGGTAATACTGGCCGATGTCGTCTTCTTCTTGCCGAAAATGCAGGTTACTGATCAGCGTTGGCTTGTGCTCGACGCGCAGCCGCGTGGCCATTGCCTCAAGTTGCCGCGCCAGGGCCGGCCCACGGGCCCCATCCTCAAGCATCGCCTGACCCAGTGGGTTCGTCACCACTACCTGCGACTCTTCGTCAAGCACAACCAGGCCATCGTTGATATCACGCAGCACGGCCTGCAAAAGCTGCTGCTGCTGGCGTAAGCGGCTGTGCAATTCGGCGTTATTTATCGCAATACCCGCCTGCATCGAAAGCGCAGTGAGGTGGCGTGCATCACTGCTCGAGTAGGCCGCCGGGCCACGGCTGACAACAGTGAGTGCGCCTTGCGCAGGGCCATCGCCAACAAACAGTGGCACACACAATACCGACACCAAATCCTGCGAAATTGTATCAGCAAGCTCGGCATCCTGCGCAGCACTCGTAATAATAATTGGCACTTCCTGAGTAATTGCGCGGCGTGCCAAGGAGCTTGCCCACGCATCGCCGCGCTGGTCATCCAGCATAAACATGCGGTGTTCATACCCGGCGCCCTGCTGAAGCGAGAGCACAATTCCGTGGACACGGCTGGTACCAAGCATCTGCACTGTGCTATCGACGATCTGGCTTAGCACTTCATCAAGGCTCAGCGTGCTGGTGATAACGCGCAGCCCTTCTTCAAGCGCGTGCAGCTGGCGCATGCGCGCGCGCAGATCGTTCGCGCTTCGCTCAAGATCGCCGATGCGTGCCTCGCGGCCCATGCGCTCGGCGCGTAGCTCGTGCCGCAGGGCAGTATTCACACGCTGCTGAAATGACATCGCCCAAATAGCGATGACGCCAATGCCAAGACTGTTTGCAAGCAGAGGCCATTCCGACATTGGGCCGAGCGATGGGCGCCCGCCACTAATCGATGCCACGTAGATATAAACTGGGCCAAAAAGAAAGGGCAGGATCATTGCGAGCGGCAGGCGCCGATAGCTGGCAAGTGCCCGAATTGCCAGCAAGATATACAGCGGGTAGACAGCTCGGCCAAGTATTTGTGCCTGGCCGAGCAGCAGCACTGCAAAAAGCAAATCAATGCCAACCGCTATCCAGGAGGTCGTGGGGAGTGTCGCTGTATAGACTATGGAACGGGGGCGCCGGCGGATGAATACCAAACTTAGTTGGGCAATACCGTAGAGGACAAGAAAACCGCCGATAACCGGCGAAAGTGGCGTGGCAAGAAGCCACCAAGCATATAGAAGACTAAGAAGTGGAGCAGCGACACGTAATACATCGCGCCGCTCAAGCGCGGCCCAATTCTTTGCACGTGTAGTTATCGCTTCACCGGCTGCCATACCTGCCGCTGCTCTCCTCACCTACTCTTTATTTCGAATAGATGCGCTGCTAAATTTCGAACTTGTACCCGAGATTGCGTACCGTCAAAACGTGATGGGGATGCTCGGCGTCCTTCTCGATCTTGGTGCGCAGGCGGCGAATATAGACCGCGACAAGATTACTTTCGCCTTCGTAATCGTAACCCCAAACCTTGCTGAGAATCTGGCTGGTGTTCAGCACGCGGCCAGCGTTCTTCATGAGGTAGTACAGCAAACGAAACTCTAGTGGTGTCAACTCAATCGTGCGGCCATCTTCAAACAGCACTTTGTGCTCAACCGGGTCGAGCGTGATCCCGCCCTGGCTTAAGCGCGCCGATGGGTTCAGCATGTCGCTGTTGCGGCGGCGCAGCACCGCTTCAACGCGCGCAAGCAACTCAGAAGGCTCAAACGGCTTCACGAGGTAGTCGTCGCCGCCAATCTGCAAGCCCATTACACGATCCTGAAGCTGCGAGCGCGCCGACAGAAAAATGATCGGGACATCTGAGGTGCGGCGGATCTGGCGGCAGATATCGAAGCCGTTCGACTTGGGCATTGAAACATCGAGAAGAACAAGATCAGGGTTGTATTGCTCGATAACCTGTAAAATGCTGGGGCCGTCGTACGCCTTGAAAACGCGATAGCCAGCCTCTTCAAGCAGAAATGAAGTCAATTTCACACTAGGCAGATCGTCGTCGGCAACTAAAATATGCATCTGCGGGCTCTCCTTGTAGCGCGTATCAGCAGCAACCACAGCAGTGGCCCAGGGCCATGCTGTTGCGTGTTCTTTGTCTGATGCACGGTGGCTTGTTCAAATTATCTCTAATCATATAAACTGCTGCGATGACGAAAAAGTTACGCCATATATTACCTGATTTTGGTTGTGTTTCTGTTAAAAGTTTGCTCACACTACATCAGGTAGCGTCGTTGCTACTTACGGCCAGAGCGATATATGCTCGCGCAAAATACAAACAAAAAGAGATGCCTGCCAGCACCTCAGCCGGGCATGCATCCCGATCGCACATTTTCTTGCGACGCTAAAACGGCAAATCTTCTTCGTCGAAGGTGTTGGTGCCACGCGGCAGGGCAGCTACTTTGGCGGCGCGTGCCGGGCGGGCAGGTACTGTCGCAGCGGGAAGCGTCGCAGCGGGCGCGGTGCTTGCAGCAACTGGCTCGCCGGAAGCGGCCGTTTGATCGCGCCGGGTATCGAGGATAATGATGTCGTTGGCGAGCACTTCGCTGAGGTAGCGCGTTTGTCCGTCTTGATCTTCCCACTGGCGGGTTTGCAGGCGGCCTTCGACATACACGCGCGAGCCTTTCATCATCCACTGCGCGCAAATATCGGCGAGCTTGTTCCACGCCACCACGCGAAACCACTCGGTGTCTTCATGCGCTTCGCCTTCGGCGGTGCGCCACGAGCGGTTGGACGCGACACGAAATGTCGTTACAGAGTGGCCCTGCGGCGTTTGGCGCAGCTCGGGGTCGGCGCCCAATCGGCCGGTAAGTTGCACTTTATTTAAATCTTTGCTCATTGCTGTGCTCCTCTCAAAGCCGATTGCGGGTCTGCGCGCACTATAGCACATTTGTTCTTGAAGTGTCAAGCGTTTTTTGCGCGCATCAACTTCTGCAAACTCCGACTTTTGGCCCTTGCGCGCGGCTTGCGCGAATATGGTACAATATGAGCAACAGGCATTGACGGAGACAAGTAGCTGGTTGTAGCGCAGTTCAGCGAGCACGCGGTTGGTGCGAGGCGTGCCTGGCAGATCAGTGAACATCCCTCCCGAGCCGAGCCTCGAACCGCACCAGGAGCCGCCGTCGCGCGCAGATTGGCACCTGGGGCAGAGTAAAGGTTTCCGGTCTCGCCCGACGTTACCCGGGCGGAGGTGTGTTAGCACCTTCACGAAGCGGGCGCATATGCGCCAAGCGGGGTGGTACCGCGGGGTAGATGATGCCTCGTCCCTGATACAGGGGCGGGGTTTTTTGTTGTCCACAGAACGGATCAGGGCGGCGAGTGGCGAACGGTTCGCTACCTGCGCCCCGCTGGAGGAACTATGCCATTTCAAGATGTCGACGCCAAGCTGGCTTTTCCCAAGCTTGAGCAAACAGTTGCACAATGGTGGAGCGAGCAGAATATCGTCAAGCAGGCGCTGGCGGCCGGCGACCGCGCGCGCCCGTTTATCTTCTTCGAGGGGCCGCCCACGGCGAATGGCCGGCCGGGCGTGCACCACGTTGAGGCGCGCGTCACCAAAGACCTGATCGTGCGCTACCAGCGCATGCGCGGGCGCTATGTGATCGGCGCGCGCGGCGGCTGGGACACGCACGGCCGGCCGGTCGAGGTCGAGGTTGAGAAGGAGCTGGGATTCAGCGGCAAGCCCGACATCGAGAAGTATGGCATCCGCGAGTTCAACGCAAAGTGCAAGGAAAGCGTGAACCGCTATGT
>LJCR01000839.1 GCA_001399705.1 Kouleothrix aurantiaca | reverse complement strand
TCGATCCTGTGGGCGGCCTGCCACTGATCAGCCCGTTTAACTCGCCTACCCAGGGCGAAGTGCGCACCGGTGTGATTGAGCACCCCGAGATGCTGCGCTCGTTCCCGATTATGGACGATAGCGTTGACCTTGAAGGGCCAAACAAGGCTGTGGGCGTGGCCCCTGAAATTGCCGCCGACGACCTGAAGCGCAAGCCTGAGGTGAGCAATGCCTGACATGAGCCCTGCCGAGCTGAAAGAGCGCTTCACGCGCGACCTGCCGGGTTCGCTTGCGCCTGAGCGTGCCAAGCCGCAACCCAGCAACGGCCACGCCGCCGAGCCGCCGGCCAAAGGCAAGAAAGGCGAAGAAGGCCCGCCCGACCTGCTGGCGACCAAGGACGTTGTGGTGCTCGCCGAGCGCATTCCCGATGTTGCGGCCTATGTACGCGACACGCTGGGCTACGAGTTCTTGTCCAACCTCACCGCTGTCGACTACTTCGGTGATGGCGTGATTGAGCTTGTGTATCACTTCCTGCACCTTGAGGGCGGCGCGCCGCTGGTGATCAAAACGCGGGTGCCGCGCGAGCGCGCAATGGTACCCTCGATCACGCCTTTCTGGCCCGGCGCCGACTTGCAGGAGCGCGAGGCGTTCGACCTGTATGGCGTGGATTTCCCCGGCCACCCGAACCTGACGCGCGTGTATATGTGGGACGAGTTCGAAGGTTTCCCAATGCGCAAAGACTTCCCGAAGCAGGGCGACAAATACCTGGGCGACGGAGACGAAGTTTAGTTTTGAATGCTGAGTTCTGAGTTTTGGGTCAATCGGTTTCCGCAACTCAGAGCTCAAAACTCAAACCCTAGAACTGCAAAACTATGCTAAAAACACAAGAACTCCAGATTAATATCGGCCCGCAGCACCCTTCGACACACGGCGTCTTCCGGCTGATTGTTACCGTCGACGGCGAGACGATTGTCGACCTGAAGCCGGTGTTTGGCTACCTGCACCGCAACCACGAGCAGCTGGCCGAGGTATCGACCTACATCCAGTCGATGCCTTTCACCGACCGGCTTGACTACTTCAACTCGATGGCGAACAACTTTGGCCTGGCGCTGGCGGTTGAGAAGCTGGCCGGCATTGAAGTGCCGCAGCGCGCCAACTACCTACGCGTGCTGATGGCCGAGCTGACTCGCATTCTGAACCACGCCGCCGCCGTGGCGTTTATGATCAACGACATGGGCGCGTGGCAGACGCCGCTGGCCTTTGGTATGCGCGAGCGCGAAAAAATCCTCGACCTGTTCGAGATGGCGAGCGGCGCGCGGATGATGTGCAACTACTTCCGCTTTGGCGGCATTGTGCGCGACCTGCCGCCCGAGTTTATGCCGCTGCTGAACGACTTGATGAAAGGTCTGCCGACCTTCTTCGACGAGACCGAGAAGCTGCTGCGCGAAAATGAAATCCTGATGCTGCGCTCGGAAGGCGTGGGCATTCTGCCGAAGGAGCTGGCTGCATCGTACAGTGTCACCGGCCCGGTGCTGCGCGCTTCCGGCATTGCCTACGACATTCGCAAGGCTGAGCCGTACAGCGTCTACGACGAGCTGGACTTTGACGTGCCGATTGGCTCGGTCGGCGATATCTATGACCGCTTCCTGGTGCGGATCGAAGAAATGCGCCAGAGCTACCGGATTGTGCAGCAGGTGATCGAGCGTCTGCCCGACACGACTGGCGGGCATATCAATTCGGCGATGGCGAGCATTGGCCGGCAGAAAGCGCTCAAGCCACCGGCGGGCGATGCCTATGGCCGCGTCGAAAGCCCGAAAGGCGAGCTTGGCTTCTACCTGGTGAGCGATGGATCGGCGCGCCCGTATCGCTACAAAGTGCGCGCGCCTTCTTTCATCAACCTAACCCCCTTGGGCGATATGTGCCGTGGTCATAAAGTCGCCGACGTGGTGGTGATCCTCGGAAGTATTGATATTGTGCTAGGCGAGGTGGATCGATGACCGTTGAGTTTGCACGCGGCAAAGCCTATGTTGTCGATCGCGGCAAGCAAAAGCTGCGCGCCGGCCAGGGCATGCTTGCCGGCCTTGACGTGGTGATCCGCCACTTCTTTAGCGCATTTACGAAAAAGGTTGACACGCCTGCCGATACTTCGGGCGTGTTTACCGTGCAGTACCCCGAAGAGCGGCTGCAGTTGCCCGAGGCGTTCCGCAACTTCCCGATCCTGCTGTTTGATGATGCTACCGGCCACGAGCTGTGTACCTCGTGCTTCCAGTGCGAGCGCATCTGCCCGCCGCAGGTGATCCACATGACCCCGGCGGTCGACCCGGGCACAGGCAAGCCAGTGCCGGCGGTGTCGGAGTTTATGATCGAATACGACGCCTGCATGAGCTGCGGCCTGTGCGCCGAGGTCTGCCCGTTCGACGCGATCAAGATGGATCACGACTTCGAGCTGGCGACCGACGACCATTCCAGCATGACGGTGAACAAGGCTGGGCTTGACCGGCCGGTTTCGTACTACGAGACGATTGCGCCAACGCGCTGGGCCGAGGTCAAAGACGGCGCGTACAAAAAGCTGCAAGGCAACATGAAGCGGCGCTCGGGCACGATCGGCATTTCGCCACGCGCCGCCGCCGCGCCAAAGAAGGCTGCCCCGGCAGCTGGTTTCGCC
>LJCR01000838.1 GCA_001399705.1 Kouleothrix aurantiaca | reverse complement strand
ACGTTGGCAAGAACACCTTCACCGAGCAGCAGATCATTGACCGCGCCGCCAAGTTCGAGCGCGTGCTGATTGCCGCCGAAGATTATTTTGGCACCCGGCTGAAGCACCGCGTATCGATCGGCTTTTACCGCACGCCTACCGCGCGCGGCGTGCGCGGCATGGCCTATACCGACCAGGGGCGCGCCGAGATTTACTACCGCCCCGAGGAAGATATTGGCAACGCCACCACCGTGGTGATGCACGAGCTGGGGCACCACCTGGAGGCGCAGCGCTACGGCGAAGACAACCAGCGCAAAGCCGACACCATTCTGCACGAAGGCATGGCGACGTGGATCGCAAGCATCCGCTGGCTCGACAAGTGCGGCGCCTCGACGTGGCGCGAGCGCGCGCAGCAGCTCAAGGCCAGCGGCATCCCGCTGCGCCTGCTCACCGCCGAGGATTCGGGCGCGAACAATGCCTACGAAATGTGGGCCTCGTTCGTTGATTACCTGACGCGCCAGTATGGCTGGGATGCGGTTGACCGGCTGTACGTGAGCGGGCGCGGGCGCGCCCCGGGCTCGGCTAACTACGAGAAGGTGCTGGGCAAACCGCTCGATGAGCTTGCCGACGACTGGCGGGCGTGGATCGACCGGTAGGCAGCGGGCAGGTTTGCAGGTGGCGCAACCCGCAAACCCGCAACGCTCAGTATGTCACCCCCGCGGCCCGAAGCTCATCCGCCAGCTGCGCGGCATCCTTGAACTGGATGGTATGCATGCCCAGGATGCGCGCCACCTCCACATTCATGGGCCGGTCGTCGACGAACAGGCACTCGTCGGGCGCGCGCTGCGTGATCTGCAAGGCGCGCCGGTAGCATTCCGGCTGCGGCTTCAGCAAGCCCAGGTAGCACGACGTGAAAAAGACCATGAAGCGCTCGCGCAGGCCAAAGCGCGCGATGCGATACTCGTTCAGCTCGCGCGATTCGTTGTTGAGCGTGGCCAGCAGGTAGCGCCCGCTCGCGCGCAGCGCCGACACGATCTCCAGCGTTTCGGTGAAGGGCGCGGAAAGCTGCTCGATCGCGTCCACAACCGCAGCCGGCGTGAACGGGCGCGGCGCGTAGAACAGCGTCCACTGCAAGTAGTCGTCGAGCGTGAGCTGGCCGCGCTCCAGCGCATCGACCACCTGGCGGTGGCGGCTGTCGAACGCCTCGTAGTCGAAGCCGAATCTGCGCGCCAATTCCTGGCGCTGCTCGTGATCCCAGCCATTGCTCAGGCACACTCCGCCCAGGTCGAAAAAGATGGTTGTGATGGCTGCCATCGTGTGTCCTCAATTCACTCATCAGCCGCAGCAGCGGCGAAATTCGCCAGCGCACCCGTACTGGCATAAACCAGGCCAGCGCCCGCCCCAAACGCACAGCGCAGCACAAAAAATGAGAAACGGAATAAGAGGCTATTGAGAATGAACGCATTTTCACGAATTGTAAACGAACATTCATCTGGCGCACTTGAATCGCGCGCGCGGCGCGTGCTACGATCGCAAGCAGGCAACGAGCTGTTTTCACCGTATCAAAGACGCATACGCGCCATCCCACCGAGTTCGAACCGCGCTTGCCGCCGTTGCATTGCGGCGAGGGCAGCGCAAGCGTTCACTCGACATGGGCAATGGCTTCAGCTGGGCGCGTGTTGCTTGGCTATGCGCGCTCGGGCAGGCGCACACAATCATGGGGCTGTTTCGTGGCATTCGTTTAAGCATACGCACCAAGGTGTTGCTGCTAGCGCTGGGCTTGGCGCTGGTTCCGCTTCTGAGCGTCAGCGCGCTGGGGCTTTCCACGCTGCGCACCGCCCGCGATACTGCCACCGACACCAGCATTGCCGCGCTGCGCGAGCAGGCCGAACAAAACCTTGCCAAGCGTGCCGCCGACAAGGCCAAGCTCTACAATGCCACGCTGGAAGATATTCAGCGCCAGGTCGAAGGCGTGGCCACCAACGTCACTTCACTCCTCGCGGCCAGCCAGGCACCCAGCAATATAAGTGGGCGCGTCTGGGTTTCGCCCAACGGCCCGCTGCCCGAAGCGCTGGCCCAGCACAGCCAGTCGGTTGCGCGCGCGCGCCAGTTCATCCCAATTCTCTCGACTGTCGTGCAGCGCTACAAGCTGCTGAGCCTGGGTTATGTCGCGCTGGACGACGGCGGCGTGATCGCCTTCGACCACGACATTATCGACAAGCTGATGCCGCATCGCCCCTTCGATGCGCGCACCCGCCCCTGGTACACCAGCGCGCGCGTCGCCGCCCACACCGTCTGGGTCGATACCTACATCGACGCGAACACCGGCAAGCTCACCACCACCTGCGCCGCGCCCTTTTACGACCAGCGCGACAACTTCATGGGCGTGGTTGGCTTCGACCTGCTGCTCGACACGATTCAGCAAGACCTGCTGAAGCTCGACATGGGCGCGGCGGGCTACGCCTTTCTGGTGAATGGCGAAGGGCAGGTGCTGGTGCGGCCCGACCTGCAGGCCAACGGGCAGCGCTGGAACGAGCCGTTCAATGGCGAAAACCTGCTCACCACCAACGACGACACCGTGCGCGCGGCGTTCGAGCGCATGGTGCGCCACCAGCAAGGCGTGGATCGGCTGATCTACAAGGGCGAGAGTGTCTACCTCGCCTACG
>LJCR01000837.1 GCA_001399705.1 Kouleothrix aurantiaca | reverse complement strand
AGAGCCACGAGTGGCCCGAGACGATGCGTGCTTCGGGGTGGGTCTGGCGAATGTGCGTAAACATGCGGCGCAGCTCGTCGCGCCGTGCCGCCTGCCGCGCATGGCTCAGCGGGCGCATGCCGGGCAGGTCGTTGTTGAGGTAGTGCGGGTTGATGATCGTGGTGTCGCGCACGACGTAGTAGAAGCAGCCAAACAAGGGCCGGCCCAGAAACTCGCGATCATCGGGCGCGGGGATGTGTTCATCGGCATTATTCTCGGCATAGACGCGGTACGCCAGCTCCACCGGGTCGCTGGCGCGCATAAACTCCTCTGCAAACGCTTCCCAGCTGGCTTCGATCTTCAAGGTCACAGCGTAGGTTGTGTAGCGGTGCAGCGCGTCGGTGAGCGGCAGCGCAAAGCGCGTGGCGATGCGCCGGGCAAAGGCCAGCTGCAGGGCAAAGAACGAGCGGGGGTAGAGCATGGGGCACCTGTTGCGGTATTCAGGGGCGAGGATTCAGGAGCAAGCCACAAAGCGACGCCCGCCGAAGCGGGCTTGAGGCGATGGCGACCTATCATACCAAATTGGGTGATAAACGTCTATGCTGGCATGCCGAGCGCAGCAAAGCATCTTTCCCATTCACCGCGCCGAGACAGGCTCAGCTTCGCTCAGCATAACAATGCCGAAGTGTTGCTTCGGGCCAGGTTTTACTCGTAGAACTCGGGCACTTTTTTGAGTGTTGCCCACTGCTCGGGATCATGGCCGAAAATCACCAACCCGACATGCTCGCGTTCGACCAGATCAAGCAGCTTGATCGTACTGGCGCGGGTCGCTTCGGCATCCGGGTTGCCAGCATTGTCTTGCTCATCACGGGTAAAGCCCTCGCCGAAGGGAACAGCGTCAATCGTCAGCAAAATTGCCCCGGTTTTGGGCAGCCGCAGCAGCACCGATTGATGGCCCGGCGCATGCCCGCTCGTTTCAATCAGCTCCAGCCCCGGCAGCAGCTCGGTGTCGCCATCCACCAGCCGGATGCGCTCCATTGGCTGATCCCACTGGGGCCGAACGAACTCAAAACGCGGGTTGTTCGGCGCTTCCGTATGATGCGCACGCTGAACAACATACTGCGCTTGTGTGAATGCCGCGTGCCTTCCGGCATGGTCGCCATCATAATGCGTCGAAACAACGGTATCAATATCGCCCGCCTGTACACCAATGCTCGCCAGCTGCTCGATCACGTCCTGCCCATTCTCGAATTCCGTTTCCCCTTCAGGCAGAACCTCCGGCAGGCCACTGTCGATCAGAATATTCTTGCCGTCATCCGTTTGCACCAGATAGCATACAACCGGAATCTGGTATTCCGGCATGATCCCAACCTGCATCAGATAAAGACGCTTCACGGCACTCTGGCTCATACTCACTTCCTCCTACAAACCAACCGGCACAGGGCATGCACGAGACGGGCATCCGCATGGGCGAAGCACTGCTTCGCGCGTATGAACTCACCGTTGTTATGTGCCCGCAGATTAGACCATATGTTCTAAATATTGTCAATATAATGCCTGCGTCGTCTGTCTTGGTCTCAGGAAGCATCGCTATCGGGGTTGAAGAACGCTGCGGCAGACGCCTCACCCTGTTCGCTCAGCGTGGCGCGCGCGATGCTTGCCTGACGGCTGGCGTGCGGGATGGGCAGTATGGACTGAACAGTGGAGGCAACACGGCCGCGGTGGGGTTGCAGGGCTGCTGCGTTGGAGGCCACACGCTTGTGCCTGTGCCGCAGGCGGCCTTCGCACACCGTAGCGCGGTGGTTTTAGCCCTGCGTGGCCGATTATGCATCGCTACTTCCCCGCATCTCTGCGCGATGCAGCGCCTTCGTGGAGACCAAGCGCGGCGCGGATGTCGCCCTGGCGCACCGAGGGTGCACGCTCATGCGATGGTGGGCGCTGTTCGGGTGGTGGGATGTCGTCCAATGTTAGCACTGGCAGCTGAAGCGCGGCCTGGAAATCTTCCAGCAGACGCGCAAGCTCGTCGGTTGATTGCCCGACTAGCTCGGCTGGCTGTGCCGCGCACGCCAGAACGGTGCCATCGTCGCTGTAGAAGACCTCGCGGATGACATATTCGTCGTCGCTCTCGCGAAACACGCGATAATTCCATATCATCACAGATCTTCCTTTCGCCCACGGAAGAAAAACGCATTGCGCCGCTTTTCTGCCACGCGCTGGATCTCGACAATTTGCACCTGCACATCAACGGTATAGAGAACTCGAAACTCACCAAGCCGCAATTCCCAATCAGCGATCGCATTGCTTCGCAGGGGCTTGCGGTTCCGCGTTTCAATCTGTGGCTCGTAGCTCAAGTGCTGTTCGATACCATCTACGATTGTAGCTCTGTGAACGACGCGTGTACCACACGCCCAGCCCGTGAACGGGCGGGCTACACACAGCAAAGCCCGCCTTCGCGAGCTCGATCAGGCCGCGCAGGCGGCCTTCGCACATCGTAGCCGAGGGCTTTAGCCTCACGGCGTGCGTGTACCACACGCCCAGCCCGTGAACGGGCGGGCTACACACAGCACAGCCCGCCTTCGCGAGCTCGATCAGGCCGCGCAGGCGGCCTTCGCACATCGTAGCCGAGGGCTTTAGCCCCACGGCGTGCGTACACCCCTTCGCCCTAATCA
>LJCR01000836.1 GCA_001399705.1 Kouleothrix aurantiaca | reverse complement strand
CGTACATACCGATGCTGCTGACGGCGGCCGGGCTGGCAATTGCGCTGGTGCTGGCCGCCCTCACCGTTGGGGCCGGTCTTTATGGCGCAGTGCGCCGGCTGTTGGGGGTCGGTCGCGACCCTTTCGACGACAAAGGAGCCAAGTGATGACAACACACACCGAAATCGCGAGCCTCTGGTCGAGGGTGCAGCTTGGCTACCAACAGTTCGATGCCTGGCGGGAGCGCGCCGGGGAAGCCTCCGCGCGCTACTTCCGGCTTGATGAGGAGCCTGCACAGCCACAGCCGCGTCAGCGCCGACACGAGGAGCCAGCACCGGTGCGGACCCTCGGCACGGTGACCGTGCTGGGCATCAGCAAGCTCGTCAAGGAGCTGAACACCAATATCGACGACCACCCGCACCTCGTGCTCTTCGGCAACAGCGGCTCGGGCAAGACGACCCTGGCACAGCTCATCGCCGGGCTGCGGACTGGCCGGCTGGTCATCCTCGACCCGAAGCGGCCGAAGGGCTGGGAAGGAGCCAAGTGGGGTGGCCTGCCGTATGTGACCCGCGCGACGGACGGCAGCTACGGCCCGCTGGTGGCGGCGCTCAAAGCCGTCGTCGCCGAGATGGACCGGCGCTACGCGGTGATGGAACGCGCGAGCACGCCGTTCGAGCAACTTTCGGTCATCTTCGATGAGGCGCGCAATGCCATCACGGAGTGCCCGGAGCTGGCCGACCTGTACAAGAAGGTCATCTCAATCGGCCGCGAGGTGGGTGTTCGGCTCATCATTCTTTCGACCAATGACCGTGTCAAATCGCTCGGTCTCGACGGCGAAGGGGATATGCGCGACAGCTTGCGGCGCATCCACCTGGGCAAGTTCGCGCGGGATGTCTACCCCGAGGTGGCGCGGCTCGGCAAGGAGAACCACCTGCACGCGGTGGTCGAGCTGGAAGGGTGGACACCGTTTGACAATAGCAAAACGCTGGAGCTGCTTCAGCGGGTGAGCTTGCCGGCCAGCAAAGCGTGGGACGGTGTGCGGGCCAATTGCCAGACTGGAACCGCCGTGGTGGAAGATGAGGACGAGGACCTGCTGGCGGGGCTGCTCACGCAGACCAGTATGGCCGCCACAGAACGGCCAAAAATGGCGGTTCATACCGCACCAGACCAGACCAGTCTGCGTGGTATTCCTGGTCTGGATGCGGTATCGGCTGGTATGCCCAATCTGAGCGCCATCCTGGGTGGTCTGAGCCGCGACGAACGCATCCAGGCGCTGGTGGCGCTGGGGGTGTCGGCCAATGCCATCGTCGCCACACTCGGCGGTGACCGCAACACGGTGCTTGCCCGCGTGCGGGAGCTGCGCGGGAGCGAGGATGCACGATAAGCAGAGGCTATCCCCGTTGCTGGCCTGAGAGAGAGAAGAGGAGAAGGACAATGACGACTCATCTGTTTGCGATAGATGTCCCCGCCGGCCCCGAGACCGAACGCGCCCGGCTGGCGGGTGTGCTGGAGGCCAAGCGCGAGGCGTACACCGCCGTCGAGGCGCTCAAAGCCTGGGGTGGCCGCCTGCTCATTCTGGTCCTGTTGACGAGTGCGTTCCACTTGTTCAGCGTCCTGAGTGGCGTGACGCTGCCCGAATGGGTCCACGTCATTGGCGCGGTGTTCCAGGTGGTGAGCATCGACGCGACCGCCCTGTTCACAACGACCACACGCGGCGCGGTGCAGCTCGCCGGGAGGGACACCGGCAAGCGCAGCATTCCCTACTTCCTGGGTTTGACGGCGGTGCTGAACGCAGTGTTCTTGCTGGCCCACACGCCAGGGCTGCCGACCTGGGCGGTCAGCCTTCAGCCGCACGTCCGCTCGCTGGCGGTGGCGCTGCTGATGTTGTTCTTCCCCATTGCTGTGGCCGCTGTGGAGCACAGCCGCAGTGTGTTGAACGAGGCGCGGCTGCTGTTGTTGCAGGACATTCGCACAGCCGAGACCGTGCTGGGAGCAGGCACGCACAGCGAGGCACAAGCACCGGCTGTGAGTGTCACAGTGAATACGCTCAACGCTGTGCAGGTCACAGGCCAGCCACAGCACCCGCACAGCACGCACAGCGCTGAAGAGGCGACCGCACAGTGGGTTGCGACGGAACCACAGTCACAGCACAGCGAGCCGGCCCTACTGCCGAGCACGCCACAGCGGATGCTCACCGCCGCACAGGACGGCGAGCTGCTAGAGCTGCTGGTACCGTCTGTGCCGGCCACAGCCGACGATGATGCGCTTGTGCTGGTCACAGCCGCACAGGAGGCTGAGCCTGTGATGGTTGCTGTGAAGCACAAGTGCCCGCGCTGTGGCACAGCGCTGAAGAGCGCCCAGGCACAAGGGGCGGCTGTACGGAACGGCTACTGCCTGAGCTGCAAGCCGGTGTAGCGCACCCACCTGTTGTCGGAGAACTGAATACTCGCGAGGCCCATCCACCAGGACTTCCTGGCGGGTGGGCCTTTTTTGTCAGCTACCGCCCCCACCTGCAAGACGGCGCGATGGTCCGCCGGGCCGAGAACCCCAACTGTATGGTGGACCTCTTTGATGCCGAGTACCGCAGCGGGCGGTTGCCCAAGCACCTGGCCGTCACCGGTGTGCGCTTCATCAACGAGTGCGAGTACGCGCTGGGCCGGGGCTTTATGG
>LJCR01000835.1 GCA_001399705.1 Kouleothrix aurantiaca | reverse complement strand
GCAAAACGCCGAGCATATGGCGGCGTGGCAAGCGGCCCTGCGGCGCGTGTGCGATCTGCGCGGCGCGCACGGGCTGGTGGCCGGGCGCGCCTGCCGCATCCTGCTCGACACGGGCGCGCTTGGCGCGGAAGAAGGCGCGCGCCGCCTGAGCCTGGCGCTTTCGCCCGGGAATGCCCCGCCCGCTGCCGCTGCCTGGCTGGAAGGAATGTTGCGCGGCAGCGGCGCGCTGCTGGTGCACGATGCCACGCTTTGGCAGCTTATCGACGGCTGGCTGCGCGACCTGCCAGAAGAGCTGTTTACCGACACGCTGCCGCTGCTGCGCCGCACCTTTGCCACCTTTCAGCACGCGGAACGCCGCATGCTGGGCGAGCGTGCCCGTACTGGCGGGGCATCCAGCACGGCATCGCAAGCTGGCACGGCGCGCTTTGATCCATCCCGTGCTGCCGCCACCCTGCCGCTGCTTGCCCAGCTGCTGGGGCTTGCAGCCGCGGAAAAACATCAGGAACAACAATGACTGAAGCAGACGACGAGCAACTGCGGCGCTGGCGGCTGGTGCTGGGCGGCGCGGCCGACGGCACCGGCATGCAGCTCAGCGGCGAGGCGCTGGGCATGGATCGCGCGCTTGAGGCGCTCTACGACGCCGAGCGCAGCGGCGGGCTGGGCGGCTCGCAGCCAAACGTCGCGCGCTGGCTGGGCGACATCCGCAGCTACTTCCCCAGCCAGGTGGTGCAGGTGCTACAGCGCGACGCACTCGACCGCCTGAACATGCGGCAGATGCTGCTGCAGCCCGAGCTGCTCGCCGCTGTTGAGCCGAATGTGCATCTGGTGGCCGATCTGCTGGCGCTCAAGAGCGTGATGCCCGCCAAGACGCTGGAAACCGCGCGCGAGGTGGTGCGTGGCGTGGTGGAAGAACTGCAGCGCCGGCTCGCAAACCCCACGCGCCAGGCGGTGCAGGGCAGCCTCCACCGCGCCACGCGCAATCGCCGCCCGCGCCACAACGAGATCGACTGGCAGCGCACCATTCGCGCCAACCTCAAGCACTACCAGCCAGAGTATCGCACGATCATTCCCGAAACGCGGATCGGCTACGGGCGCAAGCGCGCCGCCCTGCGCGACATTATTCTGTGCGTGGACCAGAGCGGCTCGATGGCAAGCTCAGGGGTATATAGCGGCGTGTTTGGCGCGGTGCTGGCCTCGCTGCCGGCGGTGCAGCTGCGTATGGTCGTGTTTGACACCGAGGTGGTCGACCTGACCGATGAACTGCACGACCCGGTCGAGCTGCTGTTTGGCGTGCGCCTGGGCGGCGGCACCGACATCAATCGCGCGCTGGCCTACTGCCAGGGGCTGGTGCGCCGGCCGCAGGAAACCATCCTGGTGCTGCTGAGCGACCTGTACGAGGGCGGCGACCGCGCTGAGATGCTCAAGCGCGCGGCGGCGCTGGTGGGTGCGGGCGTGCAGGTGATCGCGCTGCTGGCGCTGCGCGACAAGCTCGCCGAGCTGGTGGACTTCGACCTCGAGCAGTTTGGCGCGCCGCCCGAAGGCGAAGGCGAGGAAATGCCCGATTTCGGCGACGACGAGCTGAACCAGATCATCGACCAGCTGGCGGGCGCGCCGGAAGACGCGCTTGAGCAGATGATCGCCGAGTTCCGCCCGATCATCGACTACGGCTTCTTCGCGGCGTGGACCGAGCGAATCGAGCAGGCCGAGCAGGCCGGCGACAGCGCCGCCGCCGAGCAGCTCGCCGCCCGCCGCACGCTGATCGTCGATACCGTTGAGCGAATGGATAAGCAGGCGCAGGAATTGTTCGAGGCCGGCTCGACGGTGCTGCGCGAGGTGCTGGGCGCGGCCGACCCGGCCGAGGCCCTGCGCGCCCACCGCGAGCAGATCGACGAAGCGTTCTTCCTGGTGCTGCAGGCCAACATGGTCGCGGCCGAGCGCGCTGGCAACACCGCCGCGCTTGAGCAGCTAAGCGCGATCGAGCAGCTGGCCGCCGAAGTGCTGGATGAGTCGCTCTCGCCCGAGGAGCGTTTCATCAACCAGCTCCTGGGGGCCGAGAAGCCGCAGGACGCCACCAAGCTGCTGCGCCAGAACCCGGCTATGATCACCTCGGCCTTTGTGAAACAGCTGAATGAGCTGTCTGACAAAATGGCTGCCGAAGGCCGCCAGCCGGTGAGCGACCGCCTGCGCCAGCTGGGCCGCGAGGCCGGCGCGATGCTGTTCTAAGCCCAGAAGTCAGAAGCCAGAATCGAGGAGCCAGGAGCGACCTATACTGCTCCTGGCTCCTTCTGCAATAGCACGCGATTTTTTCTGAACACTGCGACGAGCTATGAAGCGTTTCCTTCGCCTGCTACTCCTGCGCCTGCTTGCGCTCGGTGCGCGGCCATTCGTGCGCCGGCCCGCGCCCACGCTGCGCCGCGTGATCTACCTCAAGCCCGACCACCTGGGCGATCTGTTGCTGGCCACGCCGGTGCTGGCTGCCCTGCGCGCGCAGCTCCCCGACGCGCAGATCACCGCACTGGTTGGGCCGTGGGCGTCGATGATGCTGGCGCGCAACCCCGACATCGGCACAGTGCAAACCTGCCCTTTCCCCGGCTTCGAGCGGCAGGCGCCCGGCGGCAACTGGCTGGCGCGCGGGCTGCGGCCCTACGGAATAT
>LJCR01000834.1 GCA_001399705.1 Kouleothrix aurantiaca | reverse complement strand
GGGTGTTCAGCCGCTTCATGCAGCCCTGGGCCGCGCCCGACGACGTGAACCAGCTGCAAAATATCTTTCTGGGCGTGCTGAATGAGCTGGGCGGCGCGCTCGCGCAGCGCTTCTTCCGCGACCGCATGATCTGGGGCGATTACCACAAAATGATCCTCGGCATGTTCCGCCACCATCCGCGCATTGTCTTCATCGCGTGGCGTGTGCTCGGCCCGGCCGGCGTGCGCCAGTGGATCGCCGATTACCTGGCCTACAGCCGCGCCGCACTGCTTGCGTATGTTGGGAGCGCCATCCCGGCGCCCGTCCGGGGCGCGCTCAGCTCGGGGCTGGGCCGGCTTGTGCCATCCTGGGCCTTGCGGCTGCGCGCCCACCTGGCCGAATGGCAGGCCATGGGCTGGACGTGACGATTTGCTCTCAACCATTGACAGTGATCTGCAACCTGCGTATACTCAAAGTACGAACCGTACAACCTTGACCGATCCTGGCGCAATGTCGTGCGCCGCCGCTGGATTGATGAGGAAATTCGTCATTCTGACGCGGCGTGTGGCTGAGCCTGGTGCATTGACAACCAAACGGTGCTTGCAGTACCTCACAAAGCTCCCGCGCCGAACATGCCCGCAGCAGCATTGTTCGATCGGGAAATAACAAGAACGTCATCGTAGCAATCATTTTTACCGTTCTTGTTCTGCGTTCGCCAGCACAATTCCCTGTACGAATTCGGCTATCCATTGTCTGCACAGACAATGGTGGGTGGCTTGCACGCGCGTTTTGGCGCTGTAACTCTACGAGCGTGCCTCGGAAAGTGGGACGTGGCGGCTGGATAACAAAAGGTTCATTGTAGTGGTACCCAGAGTCACAGCCTGTTCAATGCAATTAGGTATGCTTGATGCATGTGGCTCGCTGGCTGGCGAGCGTTGCGCATTGCCAGCCCAGCCATTGTTCCTTCGCACTTATCGTCACAGTATCTAATTTCGCTACGCCCGCGTCGGCGCTCGCCGCGCCGATAGAAAGGAGAACGTGTATCGCACGGTGGTCAAGTACGATCTGGCGGAATCATTGCAGCTTCAGCCCTTGCTGTGGGCAACAATGTTTCCACGGGCTTTCTCATTACACCCTTTCCGCCGGAACGTAGGGTCTGGAGTGGATACGGACATCAACGCCGCCAAATCTCCACATCCTGGTAATAAGATCTATTAAGGAGTGAAACTCGATGAAGAGAAAGCTATTTGCTTTCAGTATGACCCTGGCACTGCTATTGAGCATGCTTTCGGTGGCCGGGGTTGGCGCCCACTCGATTACTATTGAGAGTTCAGCTAGTTTAGTGCCCAGCCGAACCGACTGGTTTGGCCTGAAGCCTTCCGCTGGTTACAGCATGGTCCAGCGCAACAATGCCCAGCAGGGCGAGGTTGTGTTTGGCGATTCGCTGAAAATTAATAGCGTGCCCGATGCCCGCCAGATCTCAGGCACGAACGGCATCACGCTCACGCGCGCCGCCAACCTCGACTATTTCAGTGTGACAGCGGACGCACAAAAAATTTATTTCCTGACCAAAGTTGATCGCTACGTGGGCATTACACAGAGCCCGTCGATCAACGTCGTTATTACGATCGACACCAACCACACCACCAACGGTGGTAACCTGGCTTTGCCGCTCGGCTCGGGTAGCTACACACAGACGGTGAACGTGCCGGCTGATGCAGCCTGGGAGACGGCGATCAACCTGCAGTTCAAGCCGGGGAACAACACCAGCAATGGCGTTGTGCCCGACAACAAGGTGCTGATTTTCGACAGCAACAATCCCAGCGGCAAGGACTGCACAAGCTGTGTTGGCCAGCTGGCCAGCGCGGCTGTGGCCAAGGGTAGCTTTGCCGAGTTGAGCATTCCGTGGACGGCGCTGACCAATGTCAAGCCGGCGCTGAACACCGCCAGCTTCCTGCGCTTCACCGTCTCGACCACGCTTAACAACTTGACACTTCCGGCCGATGGCTTCAGCTCACCGGTTATCGACGTGCTGAGCAACACAGGCAAGTCGACGTTCGATGAAATCAAAGATGGCGCGCTCGACACCAGCTTCGACGTGCACTTCGACACCAACGCCCCGCAGGGTGGCGACGCCAGCTACGAGCCCTATGCGCCGCTGCTGATCACCGAGTTCCAGGCCAACCCAATTGGCAAGGACACCCCTGGCTCGGCTTCGTCGGGCGACAGCGAGTGGATTGAGATCTACAACCCGAACAACTTCAGTGTTCAGCTGAGCGACTACAAGCTCGGTAACGCCACCACGCGCGGCTCGTCGAGCCAGGGTATGTTCAAGTTTAAGTCGCTCAACCTTGCCTCCAAGGGCGTTGTGGTTGTGACGGCCAGCAAGACCGACTTCGCCAAGGCACACCCGAACTTTGCGGGCACACTCCTGCAGTTCGGTAGCGACCTGACCAAGTACACCACGTGGGCGAGTGGCGATGTCAGCCTTGACAATATCGGCAACACACAGGTTGAGGATCAGGTTGTGCTGCTCGACGCCAAGGACGATATTGTCGATGTGGTCAACTATGGCAACCCGGTGACGCCGACGGTTGGCAATGTTCCGATCCGCGTGCCCGACGTGCCCGAAAGCACCAGCTACGAGCGCTGCCCGGCCGGCCTGGATACCAACGG
>LJCR01000833.1 GCA_001399705.1 Kouleothrix aurantiaca | reverse complement strand
GTGTGTGGGCCTGGCCCTTGCAGATTGGCACAGGCGTGGCGGCGGTGGGCGCGATTGGCGCGCTGTGGACGCGGCGCTACCTGCTGGCGCGCGTGCTGGCAGCGGCGCAGATCACGCTCATCCTGCTGGGCTGGGGCGCGGCGCAGTATCCCTACCTTGTCGAGCCGAATATTACGATTGCCGACGCAGCCGCCCCGGCTGTGACGCTGCGCCTGCTGCTGATTGCGCTGGGCGCGGGTGCGCTGCTGCTCTTCCCGTCGCTCTTTTTCCTGTACCGTGTTTTCAAGGGGCCAGACGTGTTTAGCCTGGGCTTGCGCGGCAAGCCGATGGAGCAGCGCGAGGAAGCACGCCACGCGAGCGATACGTAGGACGTCTCTTCATATTTCTGCTGACACAGGCGCGGAGTGGTACAACCACTCCGCGCCTGCGCATTCTTTGCTTATTCGATCTGGAGGCAAACACAGCGTCGAACTCAGTGCGCCGTTCGCCCGGGCAATCGGTGCGGCTGGAGCTTAGGCCGGCCAAGCGGTGCAGCATTCTGGCCAGGATGCTGGATGGGATGCTGGGCTGGCTGAGCCGGCAGAACGGTAAACAGCCCGGTGTAGCCCTTCTGAATGCAGAACAGGTTCCGCTCGGCAATCGTGTTAAAGAACGGATCAGTCAGCCCCTCGCCGACAAAGGCGTATGCGCAGATGATGGTATTGTCGGCTACCGTGCTCGGCACACGGAATTGGAACCAAAATACCTGGCTCGCACCGGGCGCAAGCGCGATATTCTGCGGCTCACCAGCCTGGAAGAAGGTATAGTTGAGCGTTGAGCTGATGCCGTCGCTGTTGACAATGCTCCACGTTGCCCCGTCCAGGCGTTGCTTGGTCAGGTTGGTGATGCGGAAGCTGTAGATGCAGGTGCCACCTTCGTGCGGCAGGTTGCCGCAGGGCCGTAGCTCCGAGATGCGAATTGGCTGCGGTTTCAGCCCCAGTACGCCCGCATCGTAGGCTTCGCCATCGCCGACAAAGAAAGGTGCGGTAACGAGGGACTGATAATCAGCCGCAGTGACCGAGAGCTGATATTGGCCAACCGGGAGCGGAATGCCAAGTAGCTCGAAGGTGAAGCTGAAATGACCGGTGCTATCCGTTGCTTGGGTTGTGAATGGATAGCAGCCCTCGAATTCGGAGCAGTAGAGCAGTGTCACCTGTGTGAATGGCGCGACATCACCACGCAATGGCTGGCCAGTATCGGCGTCGACAACCTGGCCACTAATCGACTCGGCGGCTGGCGTAGTGGACAGTGCAATATCGCCAGTGTCGTAGTTCGTGCCCTCGGTGAAATCAAATGTTTCGGTCTGTGTGTACTCGTAGCCGTAGGCATAGCCCTGCACTACGTAGGTGCCAGCAGTGAGCGGCGCACCAAAGTAGTCGCTGGTGAATTCAAAATGCCCGCTGCTATCGGCCTGCTGATAGGCGATGTTTTCAAAGCACCCTTCGACTGTGCAGCGTATTAGCGCGGCCGAAGCAAACGGTGTTGCATCGCCTGGCAATGCTGCGCCTGTTTTGGCGTCGACAAGGCGACCACTGATCGAACCACCGGCGACCGTCGGCGCGAGCGCAATATCGTTCAGGCGAACCTCGGTATCGGCTGTTACCGAGAAAGGCTCCGTTGTCTGCGGGGTGTATGCGCTTGCCGATGCCACAACCTGATACGTACCGACGGTGAGCGGCGCGCCGTTGAGATCGGCTGCAAACACAAACGCGCCCGCGTTATCGGCGGCCACCACATTCACGCTTTCTGTGCAGCCTGCGGTGTTGCAGCGCAGCAGCTCGGCGCGCGCAAACGGCGCCACATCGCCTGGCAGGGCTGCGCCGGTTGCAGAATCCACGATCCGCCCCGACACCGCCGGCGCTACGGCTTGCGCCAGCGCTGCACTGTGCAAGAGCATACCGAATGCGAGTACCACGGCTACCAGCCGCCCCCACCTCACCACATATCGTTTCATAACCCACTCTCCTGTTCCTATGTACGCGATACGTTTTATCGCGTGTTCTTTAGCAGCAACAGCGTGAGAACGTCCAGCAGGTCTGTGGCGTAGTGAAGCTATGCAAATAACTATGTTCAATAGTGTGAACGCTGGGGGAAGATGAATTGGGGCAAGCGGTGATGGCTGTTTGGGGGAATATGGAGAGGTATTTACAGGATATGGAAATGAGATGCAGGAGTACGCCAAGCGCAGCCTGCCATGCCCCGCGAATGCTGAAGATTTGAGTGCAGGCAGAAGTGGCCGCTGCAACCGAGGTTAGCTGCGGGCGTGTGCACCACGCAATGTGTGGTGCATACATATGAGCGCTAAATCGTTAGGGTTGCGGTGTGCCAACCGCCTTGCTGCCTATTGCGTGCGCAGCTCGGCGCCGCCGGGTGTGGGCAGCGACGGGTCATTCGGCACAATATTCTGGCCGGCGTTCGCAACTGCGAGGTCGCGCACGCGCCCAAACTCGGCCTCGAAGGCTTGCGCCAGCCCGGCGTCGTCGATGATCAGCAGATTCTCGTCATTCTCTTTGTCGGCGCTGGCGGTGAAGTTGAACGAGCCAAAAATCACGGTTTTGCCGTCGATGATAATGACTTTATGGTGCATCAGGTAGGGGTTGCCGTCCTGCAGCACGTCGAGC
>LJCR01000832.1 GCA_001399705.1 Kouleothrix aurantiaca | reverse complement strand
GCTGGGCGCGCGCGCGACGCGCGCTCCTGGGCTGGTTAGAAGAGGTGCCTTTCATTGGCCACTCCCTACCGGAACAAACATCGGCCCGGCCTCGCATGCCCACACCTTGGGCGTATACACGCCGCTGGCGGTCACCCGCGAGTCGGCCCAGCACGCTTCCTGGCCCGGTGTATCGCTGTTCTTGAGCTGCGGGGTGTACCAGAGCACCAGGTGCGCGCCGTCGATCGCCTCGGGCGATGCGCCGATGAACTTCTCGGGCCCTTGCTGCTCGTTGGTGTTGCAGCAGGGGCCGATGGTGATCATATCGGCGTCCCCCTCTTCGGGATGGTGCCTGGTGACGTATATGTAGGCATGATCGTTCTTCGGCGGCGGCGTGTACTGGCCGTGGCCAGGGGCGACAAAATAGCCCCGCCCCGCGCCGTCGAGGATGCGGAACAGGTACCCGTCAGCATTGTAGGCGGTGGTGTCCGTCTGGAGCGCCCACTGCTCGGTGCTCCATGGTTTCCAGGAGGCATCGTCCCAGGCCGCCGCGTGGTTCTGGTCGCCGGCGAGATCGATCCGCATGACCGGCCGGTAGGTGCCGTCATTGCCGCAGCCGCGGCCCCAGGAGGCCGCGACGACGCGGAAGCGGCCGTCCTGATAGAACTCATAGCGGGAGTGGTAGTTGTAGGAGCAGGGCTGCGGCCAGCCCGGGTGCCGGAACTCCTGATCGATGGCAAACCCGATGACCCCCTTGCCATCCCGAAGGTCGCTGATCGACGGCGGCTGGTACGCCGGTACGGCCGCGGTGCTGAACAGCGGGCACCCGACCGCGTCCGAATACCCGAACGCCTGCTTCCCGGAGTAGCTCACGTGCCAGTCGACCAGCTTTGCGCTGTGGAGCACGAGCTGATCGCGGAAGCGCACGTCGGCGACGCGGAGTCCGTCCGAGCTGGTGAGCATGTAGCTCAGCTTCCAGCCATCGCGATCGATGCTGGGAACCTGGTCGCAGAGCTGCGCCATGATCGCGCTGTCCTGGATGGTCTTTTCCGTGATTTTCGGCGTCTGCGAGGCGCCGAGGTTGGTCCACTGCACGCCGACCAGCACGCCGTCGGTCAGGTCGACGATCGCCCACAGCGCCTTCTCACCCACCAGGAAGGTCGGCGCCACGCACAGGTGCTGGCTGCGCTCGCAGCGGGTGTTGTTCAGGCTGGTTTTCATCTCGGCCATCGTGGCCTGTTCGGCGCTTGGCTTCCGCCCAAGCGCCTGTTCTACCTCCGGCGCGCTGATTGCGATCTCAATCGCCGCCTGCTCCAGGTTTTTGGGAATATCCGGCTGCATCTGCGGCAGATCGGCGACCGCCACCACCGTGCGCGTGTCGACGTCGACCATCGCGACGGTCGCGCTGTTATCGGCGTAGTGGTAGATCTCGACCCGCAGGCAGCGGCCGCTCCGGCACGCGGCCGTCTCGTCGGTAATGTCGCTCTGCCGGGCCGGGCGAACGTCAAACACCTCGTTGCGCAGCGGCTCACCGCTCGTCGCGCGCAGCTTCGCGCGCACGCGCGGATCGTGAAGTGCAAGATCCTGGGCCGTCCGCTGCGCACCGTCCAGGCCCTCGTTCAGCATCACGATCGGAACCTCCTGCTTGAGCGATTCCTGGACACGCGTCATGTGCGCTGCATATTCGGGAATCGCGGCCTGAGGCGGCGCTACGCGCGGCGCAAGGATGCCGGGCTCAAGCGGAAGGAGCTGGGGCGCCGCCGGCGCGCCGCACATGACCAGAATGCCGGCCAGCCCCAGTATCAGCCAGCGCGTGCGAGGCAGGCGCTTTCGCACGGCGGGGATCGCCAGCAGCGCGCCCGCGCCCCAGGCGCTTGCCGTCAGCGCTGCCGCATCCGGCCCGCGCGCCACGATTGTGAAGCCCGCCGCTTCGCAGGTCGTGTCGTCTACAGGCCTGCTGGATATTCTTGTCGCAGCCAGCGCGCCGCAGCCGCTGCGCACGGTGGCGCTCACGCTCGATGGGCAGCCGGCCGCGACCTTCGCCTTCAGCCAGACCGCCGCGATCAGCACTGCCCTGCGGCTGGCCCATGTCGGCGCGGCCGGCGAAGGCGTGCATACGCTGAGCGCGCAGGCCAGCACCTGGGACGGCGCGCAGTCGCCCGCCGACACGCTCACCTTCACGCTCGATCTGCAGCCGCCCGATGTCGCGCTTGCCACGGCCGTGTTTGTGGTGGCCTGCTCCAGCGTCGGCATGTCGAGCGACGCCTTGTCGCGCGTGCTTCAGGGCATTGTGACGGGCATTGGCTTTTTGGGCGCGGGCTCGATCCTCAAGCTGAACGAGCAGCGCGATATTCAGGGCCTGACCACGGCGGCAGGCGTGTGGATGACGGCGGCGATTGGGATTGCGGCGGGGCTGGGCAGCCTGGGCGTGGCCTTGCTGAGCGCGTTTTTCACCGTGATTGTGCTGCTGCTGGCGGGCACGGGAGATGCTGAAGAACGACGGCCAACGACCGACGGAGAACGAAAGGCCAACGACGAATAACGACCAAATATTACACCACAGAGATATTACGTTGAAGAACGGGTCGGGCCAAGGACTTTGTTTGGATCAAAGGGCGTTTTATGCTTGAGTACACCATAGACCACGTGCAACAACTTGCGCATCACCGCACCGATGATCACA
>LJCR01000831.1 GCA_001399705.1 Kouleothrix aurantiaca | reverse complement strand
AGTATTCCAGGTCGTAGTGAATGCGGTGGCCGTTGAATGTCAGCGCGGAGTAGCGAAATAGCGCGGTGCTGTCGAGCGCGTAGCGCGCCGTGTAGTCGGCGGCGTTGGGCGCGAGTGGTGCCTGCGCGCTGGGCTCAAGCGCAGCATCGCGGTAGACAAGTGTTTGTGTTTCGCTGAGCGCCAGCCGCCCGCCCGCGTAGAGCGCGTGCTCAACGGAAACAAACCACAGCGCGCCCGAGCGCCCCTGCTTTGGCGTGATTGAGTGGATTGTGGTGCGCCGCTCGGCGCTCTTGCCCAATATGAGCGGCGCGTGAAATTGCAGGCTGCCACCCGCCCACATCCGGCGGCGCGCAGGCACCGGCGGCATCACCACGCCCAGCGCCGGGTGGCCATCTTCGCCCAGGTCGGTGGCGCGCGCCACGTCGTGAAAGTAGAGCCAGTGCCATGCGGGCGGCAGCGCGTCGCCGGAGCGAAACACCTCTGTGCGGTCGAGTGTTGCGACCATGCGATTGGCCTGTGCGGGGTCGAGCCACGCCGTTGTGCTGCTGGCGCGGCCGATCCATTCCTGCCATTCGTTCATGGTACGGCTCCCGTTTCTACACACAACCTATGTCCGCAAGAAGCCACAGAGTGCACAGAGGACACTGAGCTTTTGAACGGTAGTGAGCCGCAAAGCGCCCAGAGGTAAAACTTCCTCTGGCCTCTCCGTGTTCTCTGTGGCTTTTTACCCCCGCCGCACCACAAGGGTGTAGGTCTGCGTCACGCTGCTGTCGGGCGAGGTTACGTCAATCATGAAGGTCGTGTCGCCGTTGGCTAGCTGCGCCATGAATGCCTCGCCCGAGGCCACCGGAGCGCCATTCACCAGCAGGCTGCGGGCGCGGCTCGATGTGGTTGTGGCGATGATCTCGGCGGTGTCGCCAGCCACCTGCGCGGTGTACTCTGTTTGGTCGGGCGTGAAGCCGGGGGTGAGCGCAGCGCCACGCACTTGCAGGTTGCTGAGCGTGGCGATCTGCGCGGGCGGTGCCGAGAGGCAGCGACCTTTCGCCACATTGATCGCCGCCCAGTTCGCGTCGGTCAGGCGGTCGCCTACCACTACCTGCCACGCGTCGATTGGGCGCAACGAGGGCACCAGCACGTCTTCGCCTTCATCTACCAGCAGCTGCGCCGCACGCTCCAGGTTGTCGAGATATTCCTCGCCATGGAGCGCGACGTCGTTATGGCCGCCAACGATCTCCTTAATTTTGCCCTGCACTTTTGCACGAAACACGCGCAGCGACGACAGGTAGGTGTCGATCGGCATGACGCCGGGGAACTGCATCCAGAGCGAATCGGGGATGGAGACGCGATTGCTGCCGATCGCGTCGCCAGCGATCAGCAGGCCGCTCGCTTCGTCCAGCAGCACCACGCAGCCGTCCGAGTGGCCCGGCACTTCATACACCACAAAGCTGCGGTCGCCCAGGTCGAAGCGCATGCCCTCGCGCAGATCATCGATCTGCTCGCGGTCGATGTGCATGTTCATGCGCTCGATGAAGCGCTCGATCATGGGCAGGTCGCGGTGGTTCATGTAAACGTCGTAATGGTCCTGGAACTGGCCCATCGCCGCGATATGGTCGGGGTGGCCGTGCGAGATCACCACGTCCAGCGGCTTGTCGCCCACGAGCTTTTCGACAAAGGCGCGCAGGTTGCCGTTGCCCAGCCCCGCGTCGATCAGCATGGCGCGCTCGCTGCCTGCCACGACATACATCTTGGTGTCGTCGTAGTCGGTGATCATATGCACGCCGGGGTAGATTTCTTCGGAGATGTAGCTGTCGGTGTCGCGGCGCTCGATTGTGTACTCGAAGCTGGCGACCGCGCTGGGGTCCATTCCATCTTTCAGCGCCAGCGCCTTGATCGTGTAGCTGAACGCGACGCCGCGCGTGCCTTGGTTGACGGCGTCGAGCACCGGCAGGACATACGGGTCGAACACCGGGCTGTCCGCGCTGGGCGTGCTGCCGTCGGTGGTGTAGTGGATGGTCGCGCCGGGCGTCGCGCAGAGCAGGGTGACGCGCTGGGTGACGTGGAAGGTGCCGGGGGCGGGAATGGCCGTGGGCGCGGCAACGCGCGCCGCTGATGAATTTACTGCTGACATGCATGCTACCTAAACACAGCCGGGCCAACGGAAGGCTCGCTTCGCTGCGTAGTATACATCTTCTGGCAGTTCACGCAGTTCTGGCGTATACTCAGGCTATGGTACACAAGCTTGCTGTCATCCAACCAATTCTCGAAGCGCTGGTGCGCGCCGGTGGCCGCCCGCATGTCGTCGGCGGGGCGGTGCGCGACCTGCTGCGCGGCCTGCCGGTGAAAGATATCGACATCGAAGTCTACGGCATGCCGATCGAGCAGCTGATGCACACCCTGCGCGAGTTCGGCCGCGTCGACGCGGTGGGCCGCTCGTTTGGCGTGCTCAAGCTGCGCCTGCCCGACGGCACACAGATCGATGTCGCGCTGCCGCGCCGCGAAAGCAAGATCGGCGCGGGCCACCGCGGCTTTCTGGCCGCGCCCGACCCGACCATGACGCCGGTTGAGGCGGCGGCGCGGCGCGATTTCACCTGGAACGCGATGGCGCTCACGCCCGAGGGCGATCTGCTCGATTTCTTTGGCGGCGCGGCCGACCTGAGCAAAAACA
>LJCR01000830.1 GCA_001399705.1 Kouleothrix aurantiaca | reverse complement strand
AGGGCGCGGGGAGCCTGGCGGCGCTGGCGCTGCTGGGTTTGTTCGCGCTGCGCCTGCGTGGACGCACAGCAGCGCAACCCCAGCCAAGTGCGGCGCGCTAGCCGCGTGCAAAAAGCGCCAATGCGCGGTATAATAGTATCTGCTGTAGAAAACAGCCGCTGTAGCACGATGGTGAAACAGAAGCGCTTGTGATGTCAACAACCTGCGAACGCCTCGCCGCGTGCATGTGATGTGATTGAGCGCAAGAACAATTCTTGCGCTCATTAAATTTTTCGTGATCAAGGATTCTATTGTGACAGTACCCCCTTCCACAAGCTTTGCTGAGCTTGGGCTGAGCGAACCGACGCTGCGGGCGATCGGCGAGCTCGGCTATGAAGAGCCAACCCCGATTCAGGCGCGCACGATTGTGAAGCTGCTGGCCGGCAACGACGTGATCGCGCAGGCGCAGACTGGCACCGGCAAAACCGCCGCCTTTGCGCTGCCGATTATCGAGAAGCTCGACCCCGATCTGCGCGCCCCACAGGCGCTGGTGATGACGCCAACGCGCGAGCTGGCCGTGCAGGTGGCCGAGGCATTGCATTCGTATGGCAAGTTTCACCAGCACGTCGCGATCCTGCCCGTGTATGGCGGCCAGCCGATCGACCGGCAGCTGCGCGCGCTGCGCGGCGGCGTGAATGTGGTGGTCGGCACGCCCGGCCGCCTGCTCGACCATATTCAGCGCGGCACGCTCAAGCTCGATCAGGTCCGCACCGTTGTGCTGGACGAAGCCGACGAGATGCTCGACATGGGCTTTATCGAAGACATTGAGTCCATCCTGAAGGAAACGCCGGAAGACCGGCAGACCGCGCTGTTCTCGGCTACCATGCCCGGCCCGATTGCCGCGCTGGCCAAGAGCTATATGCGCGAGCCCGAGCGCATCACCATCCAGGCCGAGCACATGACGGTGCCGCAGATCCGCCAGATCTACTACGAGGTCGGCGGGCGCGATAAGTTCGAGATCCTGGGCCGCGTGCTCGATTTCGAGATGCCGTCGTCGGCAATTATTTTCTGCCGCACCAAGAGCGAAGTTGACTCGCTGGGCGAGCGGCTGATTGCGCGCGCCTTCCCGGCCGAAACGCTGCACGGCGACCTCAGCCAGGTGCAGCGCGACCGCGTGATGCAGCGCTTCCGCACCGGCCAGGTCGAGCTGCTGGTTGCCACCGACGTGGCGGCGCGCGGCCTCGACATCGAGCATGTGTCGCACGTGATCAACTACGACATCCCGCTCGACCCCGAGGTCTATGTGCACCGGATCGGCCGCACCGGCCGCGCCGGCCGCACCGGCAGCGCGATCACGCTTGTGACGCCGCGCGAGCGGCGGCAGCTGCGCACGATCGAGCGCATGACCAACGCAACGATCCAGCGCATGCGCCTGCCCACCATCGCCGACGTGATTGCGCGCCGCCGCGAGTCGTTCAAGGAAACGCTGCGCGAGACGATCACCGGCGCGGGGCTGGAGCCATACCAGATTATGGCTGAGGAGCTGGGCGAGGAATACAGCCCGACCGACCTGGCCGCAGCGGCGTTCAAGCTGCTGCTCGACCAGTCGCTGATGGAGACGGAAGACCCGCTGGCGGGCATGGACCAGGATCGCTTCGACGACGATCGCGAGCGCCGGCCACAGCGCTCGCGCACCCGCGAGTTCGGCCCCAGCCAGGGCATGACGCGCCTGTACATCGACGTGGGCCGCGACGACAATGTGCGCCCGGCCGATATTGTGGGCGCAATTGCGAACGAGGCCGGCATTCCCGGCCGCGCAATCGGCGCGATCGAGCTGTTCGAGCATTTCGCGCTGGTCGAGGTGCCGAGCAACGCCGCCGAGAAGGTGCTGCGCGCGCTGCGCCACACGACGATCCGAGGCCGCAAAATCGCGCCAAGCATCGCCCGCCCGCCACGGCGCTAAGGCGCCGGCGAGCCCGCTTCTGCCATCCCCCTTTCCCGCTTGTGGGAGAGGGGGATTGTTTTGCCATTTGGCAGGCTCGGCGCAGCCCAAACTCCCAGGGCGGGGCGCACGTGCCACAGCGCGTAACCTCGCAAGCGTGTTAGGCGTCCTTTCTGTGGGGAAAATACCGTATAGAAAGGACACTACTCCATGGTTTTTAATACATTCTTTCGTCGCGCGCGCCGCACGCTGCTGCTCGCCGCGCTTGTGCTGGCTGGGCTGGCAGCCCTTGCGCCCCAGCCGAGCGCCGCGCAAAGCGACCAGCGCTGCTTTCCGCAGACCGGCTTCTGCATCAGCGGCGCGATCCGCAGCTACTGGGAGCAGAATGGCGGGCTCGAAGTTTTTGGCTACCCGATCACCAGCTTGCGTGCCGAAACAATCGAAGGCACCTGGACTGGGCCAACCCAGTGGTTCGAGCGCGACCGGATTGAGGATCACAGCGCTGAGGGCCAGGGCATTCTGGCCGGCCGGCTGGGCGCGCTGCGCTTCAGCCAGATCTACGGCAGCGATTGGCAGCAGCTGCCGGCCGACCCGAGCGCCACGCCGGGCTGCCAGTTCTTCCGCGAGACCCAGTTCAATCTGTGCGAGCCGTTCCTGAGCTACTGGCAGCGCAACGGCGGGCTGCCGCGCTTTGGCTACCCGATCACGCGCCAGCGCCAGGAGACGGTCGAGGGGAGCGAGTATAC
>LJCR01000083.1 GCA_001399705.1 Kouleothrix aurantiaca | reverse complement strand
ACGCCGAGGACACAGTGGTCGCCTGGATGCTGCACAAGGTCTTCGATGCCATGACGCTGGCGGGCGAAGCAGGGTCGTTGCTGAAGATCGAAGACGAGATCACCACCATCGTCGCCGAAGCCAAGCGCCAGTGGCGCGCCGGGCCGAAGCTGGCGCAGAGCACCTTCTTGGCCGACAGGGCCGAGCGCATCACACAGCGGGCGCTCGATCTGGATGCCTCCGGCATCACCGACGCGACCTTCTGGACGCGCGCCGAGGAGCGCATCGACGCCGCGCTGAAGGATTACGCGGCATTCGCCGAGGGTGATGGTGCCTACCGCCGCCGCCTGTTCGCCGACGACGCCGCACGCGGCTTCGCATTCATCGATCTGTGTCGCAAGCGCTATGATGTCGTGCTGATGAATCCGCCGTTTGGCGAGACTTCGGAAAGAACTCAAGGTTACTTGCAGCAAAATTATCCTGACTGGAATTTCAATCTATTCTGCTGCTTCATTTCTCGAACGTTAAATTTCGCTAACTACGTAGGTGCAATCACTGATCGCGCCTATATGCTAAAAACTAGTTATGAAGACTTCCGTCGTAATTGGCATCTACAGTTACAAAGATTAGCGACGCTGGTTGACTTGGGATGGGGTATTCTTGATGCTAATGTCGAGGTCAATCTCCAAATATTTGAACCACAGGTTCAGCATATCGATATTATTAATTTAATGAATCTCGCCGATCAACGCCCAAATGCCCTATTGCAGGCATGTAGTATGTCTTCGGGCAACAGTTGGATAGCACGCGAACATGAGTACTTCCTAGATTTGCCGAATGCAGTACTTTCATATGAACTCCCAGTATGGCAAGAAGCTGCTCGTAAGCAAGGAAAGAACATCACGGAGAATTTCGCGACAGCTGTAAGTGGGATGAAAGCTGGCAAAGTTGAGCAGTTTGTAAGATTGATGTGGGAAGTACCCGAGGCAGAAAGAGGTAGCAAAAAGGGGTGGAATTATTTTCAAAACGGCGGCTCCTTCGCACCTTACTATTATCCTACGATATGGGTACTTCAGTACCGCTCAAATTGGAGTCATATCAAGTCGGTTCCAAGCAGTCGTATAACTGGATTGGAAGAATATTGGCGCCCCGGGCTATCCTATGGCAAGAGAACTGATTATATTTACTGCTACCCTATGCCTCAAGGACAGATATTTTCCAATGAAGGCATGGCAGTGTTTCCGCAACAAATGCGTTATGTCTATCAAGTTATGGGCTTTATTAATTCAGGATCTTGCCAATATCTTATGAATCTACTCGCTGGACAGCATAAAGCACATAGCTATTTCAATAAGATGGCTCTTGCTATGCCTATCACTGACGAGAATGTTTCAAAAAACTCCGAGATTATCGTGAATAATTTACAAAGAATAGATAGGACTAGCGAAACATCGATGTTGTTTTGTGTTCCATTGACCTCCCTGTTATTGGAAGGTCAGAAGGAAACATTTGCATATACAGAATCTGAAATAATAAACCTTGTTAATGATGCTGAACGACTATTGGAGCAAAACTCACAACTTGTTGCCCATATTCTAGGTGACACTGATTATGTAGCCGCAAAGATACCGAATTGGGCAGAACTTATTTATGAAGCACCGCTGAGCGACAATCTTTTTGCGTCGAGTACACTGTCATATTTTGTTGGCTGTGTCTTGGGTCGCTGGGATATCCGCTATGCCACTGGCGAGCGCACCATACCGGAGCTGCCCGACCCATTCGCGCCGCTGCCAGTCTGCCCGCCGGGAATGCTCCAGAACGCTCAGGGGCTGCCGGCTACGCACACCAGCGTGCCGGCGTCGTACCCGCTGCGCATCACCTGGCCCGGCATCCTGGTGGACGATGAGGGCCACGACGAGGACATCGCGGGCCGCGTCCGGGAGGCGATACAGGTGATCTGGGGCGGGCGGGCCGAAGCGATCGAGCAGGAGGCCTGCGAGATTCTAGGGGTTCGTGCGCTGCGTGACTATATCAGCAAGCCGGCGCTGTTTTTCGCCGACCACCTCCAACGCTACTCCAAGAGCCGTCGCCAGGCACCGATCTACTGGCCGCTCTCTACGCGGTCGGGCGACTACACGCTCTGGCTGTACTATCACCGCCTCAGCGACCAGACGCTGTACTCTTGCGTCAACGACTTCGTCGAGCCAAAGCTGGCGCAGGTGAGCGATCAGGCGGCAGGGCTGCGGCGCAAGAGCGGGCGCACGGGCAAGGATGAGAAGGATCTGGAGCGGCTGACCGATTTGGAGCAGGAACTCCAGGATTTCCGCGCCGAGCTGCTGCGCGTGGCGGCGTTCTGGAAGCCGAACCTCAACGACGGTGTGCAGATCACCGCCGCGCCACTGTGGAAGCTATTCGCGCACAAGCCCTGGCAGAAGCGCCTCAAGGAAACCTGGGAAAAGCTGGAGGCTGGCGAGTACGACTGGGCGCACCTGAGCTACAGCATCTGGCCTGATCGTGTGCGCACGAAGTGCAAGACCGACAAGTCGCTGGCGATCGCCCACGACCTGGAGTCGCTGTACGTTGTGTCACTAGCGGGGGCGAAGAAGGGACGGGGGAAGCAGGTGGTGGAGGTGGAGGATGAATAAAGAGCTATGCCTATGAATGTACATCGGGGTCGACGATGAAATATCGCATGTATGTCGATGAGGTGGGCAACTCGGATCTTGGAGCGTCTACCAATCCGAACCATCGCTATCTCAGTTTATCGGGTGTTATTTTTGAGCTTGACCATGTCGACAAAGTCGTCTTTCCAGCTATTGAAAACCTTAAGAAGCGATACTTTAACTCTCATCCTGATGATCCAATTGTTTTCCATCGAAAAGAGTTAGTGAACAAAAAGCCGCCGTTTGAGGCTTTGCAAGATCCTAATATCGAACAGTCATTCAATCAGGAGCTTTTAAGCCTGTTACGAGACCTTGACTACCTGGTCATCACCGCCGTTATTGACAAACTAGAGCACCAGCGGCGATATAGCGTGTGGCGATTCGACCCATATCATTACTGCCTAACCGTCCTGGTCGAGCGATATGTACTCTGGCTTCAAGATCACGGGTGTCAGGGTGATGTCCTCGCTGAGTCTCGGGGTGGGAGAGAAGATCGACGGCTTAAGGATTCATTCGAGCGCGTTTATGAGAAAGGATCTGACTACATGAAGCCTGAGCAGTTTGTCGCATGTCTTACGAGCAGACAGCTCAAGGTAAAGTCCAAAGGCAATAACATCGCCGGATTGCAGATCGCAGATCTTATCGCTCATCCGAGTTTTCGCGCGACGCTGGCGCGTCGGGAGAACCAGGCGCTTGCCGAAAATTTCGGAGGGCAAATTGCGCGCATTCTGGAAGAGAGCAAATATAAGCGTGGGCCAAATGGTCGGATTGATGGCTGGGGACGTAAGTGGCTTCCATGAAAAAAGGCCCCGTAGGGCCCGAAGGCCGAAGCCTTCCACCTCCAGATAACTGGATTGCTTCCATGATACCTTCTAAGGCGGGCTGCGTCAAGTGACAATCTGCACAGAAGGCCGTGCAAATATCCTAGCAAATGACATTATCGCTATTACTCAGGCCGTTCGCAATGAAAGCATAACCGGCGGATGAGGAGTGCTTTGTGAATATCAAGGAATTCATTCAAACACAGGTGCTACTTCCACGCCTCCACCAAAACGACGTGCTGGTTGTCTACGATCCAGAGCAGCGCTACCGCGAGCTTTGTCTGGAGTTAGCGATCGACACCCGCCAGGTGGTTGACGCCAGCGAGAGCAGCATCGCGAGCCGCGCTGCTGCGCTGGCGGGGTTACAGCTCCTGGGCGAAAAGCAGCCATCGCTCAAGGAGTTGCTGATCTACGTGCCGCATCGCGTCCCACTGGACGATGAACAGCGCCAGCACGACCCATTTGCGCTCTACGCAGTGTGCGGGGCCATCTTTCCCGAGGGTGATGGCGACGAGTATGTGAGCCTGTGCATCAAGGCCAAGCCCGACCACGCCACCGAGATCCGTCGCATCTTCCAGGAAAACGCCAGCCCATCGTTTGCCGTAATCGACGCAATCGGGGGCGGCGCAGGTTGGCCGAACCTTCAGGCGGCGCTCGGCGTCCAGTCGGCGCGCGAAATCATGTTTGCGCTGCTTGCTCCCGAGGATCGCCAGAAAAAGGCACTCCAGGGCCAGGAGACCTGGGTCACCGAAGCCAAGGCACTACTGCATGGTGCCCTCGGCCTGACGCTCCTCACGCGGGCGAAGAGCTATGGCCCGATCGCTGACGAGCTGTGGCGCTTCCTGCTGTTCAGCGAGTTCGCCTTCGATCTACCGGAGCCGCTGCCGGCCGCGCTCGTCGGCGTGCCACGCGCCCTGCCCGAGGCGCAGCCGCTTGTCGAAGATCTGTGCGACATGCTGCGCGACAACCGACATACCCAACGGCCCTATATCACGCGCGCTGAGGAGATTGAAGTCAGTCTCGGCCTGCCCGACGCCTGTCGTCAGATCATCGACCTCGGCAAGCGTGACACCTTCCCGTTCGAGGAGCGCTCGTTCTTCGCTCAGGCGGTCGACGCGCTCAAGCGCGATAACGTGGACAAGCTGCGCCAGCTGCTCGACCGGCATACCCAGTCGATCTGGGTTGGCAGCGGCGTGAACCAGGCCCAATGGCAGATCCTTCAGACCGCCGCCGGGTTGATTGAAGGCTGTGGTGACGCCGATCGGCAGCTGCCGGATGCTATCCGCAGCCAAGATGCCCTGATCGATTTCTACCTGGCTGGGCTGCGTGACGTTGACCGGCGCCAGCGCGAGTTCGAGCAGTCGGTCGGCACCTACGTCGACCCCAGTGGCCTGCTTGCTGATGTGATTGGCCTCGCACGCGTGACCTATCAGCGGCTGGCCAACCGCGTGCAGGGTGCTTTCGTGCGCCACCTGGAGAAGGTTGGTTGGCCACCATCCGGCCGGCTGGCGAACGCTGATGTGTTTGACCGCATCGTGGAACCACTGCTCCAGGAAAGCGGCCGACGTGTGGCACTGCTCCTGATCGACGCACTGCGCTACGAGCTGGGCGTGGAACTCCAGAAGCAGCTTGCCGAGGGCGGCCAAGTTGAGCTCCAGGCGGCCTTCGCTCAGCTGCCGAGCGTCACGCCGGTCGGCATGGCCAGCCTCTTGCCGGGAGCCGGCCAGCACCTGCGCCTCACGCGCAAGGACGACGGGCTGGCGCCGGCGCTGGGCGGCCAGGTGCTCACGACGGTTACCCAGCGCATGGATATCTTGCAGCGGCGCTATGGTCAGCGCTTCGCCGAAATGCCGCTCGCCGTGTTCGTGCAGCCGAAGGTCGACCTCGCCAGCACGGTCGACCTGCTGGTGATTCGGAGCAACGACATGGACAGCGATTTCGAGAATAACCCCGAGGCAGCGCCCAGCCGGATCAACCACACCTTTCGGCAAATCGTCGGCGCGGTGCAGAAGCTGCGCGAGTTGGGCTTCCAGGATGCCGTCATCGTCGCCGACCACGGATTCTACCTCAACACGGCGGCTACGGCTGGCGACGTATGCACGAAGCCATCAGGCCGCTGGGCGAATGCCCACGACCGGATGCTGCTCGGCGCTGGAACGGGCGATGGCGGCAGCGTGGTGGTATCAGCCGAAAGTCTCGGCATTCCCGGTGAGTTCAGCCAGGTGGCACTCCCGAAGGCGATGGTTGCGTATCGGGCTGGCCTGGCGTACTTCCACGGCGGCGCGTCCCTGCAAGAAGCGGTCGTGCCGGTGGTCGCCGTGAAGCTCGCCGAGGCCGAGCACGGCGCCGGGCGTCAGCCCACGGTCACGCTGAGCTACAAGCGCGCCTCCAAACGTATCACCACCCGACTGCCGGTGATGGCGATCGACGTGGGCTCCGGTGACATGTTCTGGGGTGACAAATCGTTTGAGATCTTGCTCGAGGCGCACGATAAAGCAGGTGATGTGGTCGGCGAGGCGCGACCAGGCACGCCGGTCAACGCCGCAACACGTACGGTCACGCTCATGCCGGACAGTAGCGTGCAGGTCACGCTGAAGATGGATGAGGCCTTCGAGGGCAAGTTCAGCGTCAAGGTGCTCGACCCGACGACGCTCAAAACCTACGCATCGATCGACCTTGAGACCGATTACACGGTATAGCTGCGAACGGTGCAGAGCGGAGCGTAACAGAAGGAACATGAGATGCCACATCTCGAAAAGCTTCAACACAGCCTGGTCTGGCATCAGCCCACATCAATCGATGAGATCGTCGAAGCATGGGATCGTGCTGCCGAACATTTTGGTGACGACGGCTGTGCCGCATATGTGGCCGGCTGGTGGCAAGAGGCGAGGCACGGTCATATTGCCTACCCAATCGCCCAGTATGAAATCAGCGGCATCGATGGGGATTGGCTCCTGGCCGGAAATCGCAAGCACCAGCTGCAACCCATGCTGGACAATCCAAATGCGGTCTGCGCCGTCGAGTTTGTTCCCAACGATCGCGCACCGGCCTTCCGCTATGCGCTGACGGATCTGGAGCGTGATAGCCCGTTCGGCTTTGGTCCAACGCGCATGCTTCCTGGCTGGGATATTGTTGGATGTGATGATCCCACCCCATATCGTGTGCATGCGGCGCTGGCACCTGCTACGGATACATTGCGCGCCGTGCAGCGAACGGTGCAGGGTGCCGTGCTCGCATGCCCCAGTCATACCATCGAGATCGACCGTGTTTGGCACTGGCTCGCCCGGGAGGAAGGCCTCACCGCCGAGCGCGATATCGAGGCCTATGCGATCGGCTGGTGGCAAGAGCGCGATTACAATGGCAGTTCGTATGGCGTAGTCAATCTGGCCTTCGATACACCACAGCGCATCTGGGGCTTTCATCATCCACCAGAGGCCCCGAATGCCCGTTGGATGTACCTTGACGACTGGCCGATCGATGTGAAGCCGCTTCCCTCCGCAGCAGGCAAAGCCAATTGGGCAGTCGAGTTCGTGCATCGTGGACAACGACCGACACTAGCGACTCCGGATTTGAAAACGGCAGTACCTGTGCGTAAGGTTGAAGGCATTCCGGCTCGTACACCCGCCCCCGACCCGGCGGTGCTCGTGGGTGGTGCTCTGGAGAAGCTCAGCCCGGTTGGTCGCGCAATTGTCAGCCAGCCACTCCCAGTGCTTGCAGGACTCTGCGGGTTGAAAGAGATCTCGCGGATCATCGCGTTCGCCTGGGAGTGCGCTGATTGGGTGACCGCACACCCAATAGTAGGTGAGCAGTGGCCTGCGGCGCATTGCCGTTTTTGGAAGGCGCTCTGGCGGAATGGGCAGCGTGACCACTATCTCCCGTAGCCCGGATCATGCATATCCCGGTGTAATAGACTGAAACATGTATGGACACACTTGACGACAAACTAATCGCGACCTTCGACGGGAAGGTTGTGCGCAAGGATTTGCTGCACCGCATCAAGAAGGGCACGAACGTCCCAACCTTCGTGCTTGAGTTCCTGCTCGCGCGCTACTGCGCCAGCGACGACCCGACCGAAATCCAGGCGGGCATGGAGGCGGTGCTGGCCACGCTCCAAGACAACTACGTGCGTCCCGACGAGGCTAACGCCGCGCAGTCGAAGGTCGCGACCAAGGGCAAGCACCGCTTCATCGACAAGGTGCATGTGCGCTACGTCGAGAAGGAGCGCCGGCACTGGGCGGCGCTGGAGAATTTCAACTCGCAGCGCATCGCTGTCGCCGAGAAGTTCTACCGCGACAACGACCGGCTACTGGAAGGCGGCATCTGGGCCGAGATCACGATTGCCTACAACGAGATCGACGACGATGACTACGCTTTC
>LJCR01000829.1 GCA_001399705.1 Kouleothrix aurantiaca | reverse complement strand
GTGTTTCTGTCTCGCGCTTGCGCGCCGTCTGGTCCATAAACGAGACCACCACGCCTTCGATATGACCGGCGGCATTGCGCACCGGGGCCGCGTTCGCTACCAGGATCACGCGCTGGCCGCCGGGGCGCACAAAGGCAAATTCGGCATCGTAGACGTGCGTGCCATGCTCAAACGCGCCCATGACTGGCAGAGCGGTGCTTGGCAGTGGCTGGCCGCCAACCGTTTCGAACTTCCAGTCGAACGCTTCCGCCAAGGTGCCGACCAGCGTGTTAGGCGCCAGCCCGAGGATTTGCTCGGCGGCGCTGTTCGCAAACACCACCTCGCAGCGCTCGCTCAGGAATAAAATGCCCGAAGCATTCGTTTCAAGAATGCGTGCCAGGCGTTCCTCGCTGCTGCGCAGCGCCAGCTCGGCTTCTTTTTGCGCGTTGATGTCCATATCGATGCCAGCGACGCGCAGCGCCCGGCCGAACTCATCGACGATCGCACGGCCTTCGATATGCCGCCAGCGCAGCGTGCCATGCTGATCGAACACGCGCACCTGCACTTTGAACGGCGCTTGCGTCGCCAGCGCCTGGTTTAGCGCATGATCAATCGAGGCGCGGTCGTCGGGGTGCACCATCTCCAGCATCGAGTTGAAAATTTCATCGAAGTTTTGGTGGTTGGCTTGTTGCAACTCCATGACGTCGGGTGGCAGGTAAACGCGATTCGTCTGCAGATCCCAATCCCAGGTGCCCATGTTGGCGGCGTCGAGCGCGATACGCAGGCGCTGTGCCCGTTCGCGCGCGGCAAGCTCCTCGGCGCGCTGGTGCGTGATATCGTGCATGGATACCGAGAGGCTGGCGGCTGAGGGGTAGGCGCGCACCTGAAACCAGCGCCCCAGAGGCGGGTAGAAAGCCTCGAAGTTTACCGTGCTGCCCTCGGCGCGGGCGCGCTGATACTGGGTGTGGAAAGGCGTGCCGAGCATTTCGGGGAATGCTTCCCAGATCGAGCGGCCAAGCAGATCGGTGCGCGAGCGCTGGAGCATGCACGCAGTTTCGTCATTCAGGTAGGTAACGCACCACTCGGCGTCGAGCGTGAAAAAAGCGTCGGTGATGCTTTCGAGAATAGCCGTCTTCTCAGCGCGCTCGCGCTCGGCTTCGGCCAGCCGCAGTTCTGACTCGCCCATCGCCAGGCGCAATTCGATCTCTGTCATCACCGCCGCCGCCAGGTCTTTCAGGATGGCAATCTCGTCGTCGCTCCAGGCGCGCGGCACCGTGTCGATCGCGCAGAACGAACCGAGCGCTGCGCCATCGCGCGTGATCAGCGGGATGCCGGCATAGGCGATGACATTCAGATCGGGGATGGCAAGATTATCGTGCACCAGCGGGTGTTTGCGCGAATCTTCGATAATGAGCGGCTCGCGCGAGATCACGGCGTGCTGGCAGAAGGAGTGCGAGAGGGGTGTTTCACGCTGCGATGCCCAGGGCTCGCCCAGGCCCAGGCAACTTTTGAAAAACTGCCGCTCGCTGTCGACCAGCGATACCAGCGCAACCGGTACGCGCAACACACGCACAGCCAGGCGCACCAGCCGATCAAACTCTTCTTCGGCAATACTGTCGAGTAATTTGGTACGACGTAATGCCTGCAGGCGGGCAGGATCATGCAGTGCTGTGGTGTTTATATCGGCTGCGGGCAGAAAAAGCTGATCGTTCATATGAGCTTTGGCGGTCTGGCGAAGGGCGCATTAAGACATGCTTACACATATCTCGACACACCATGGTGTAACGATAAAGGACTAGGCGCGACATTTATTATAGCATGCAATGCATAAAGACTACGTTGTCATCTATTACGAAATATTTACCAGTCACGGATGCAGGCAAGATCGGCCAAATGGCGGAGGGCTTATACGTATCAGCAGGCATCCAGAACAGCGCAAAACGTCGTATTATTGTAGTACACATGTTTTCATGACAAACACGCCGCCACGATGCTGTGCGCCTCGCATGTCGTATGGGATGCTGTGTGAGCTGGATGATGCGGCACCGTATATTGACAAGGCACTGGCGCGGCAGTATAGTACTGCAACTAATTGCAGTAAGCAGTAATTGCAACTAGCGATACCTGGTGTGCCGGGTGCGGCCTGCGTGGCCTGGCGCATGTGTGAGGAGGTAGGCATGCACATTCCCGATGGATACTTAAGCCCGGCAACCTGCGCAACGCTTTATGTAGCGGCGGCACCATTCTGGTACATTGCGCTGCAGCGCGTCAAGCGCCTGCTGAGCACACGGCTGGTTCCGCTGCTTTCGCTGTTTGCTGCATTTTCGTTTGTCATCATGATGTTCAACCTGCCGCTGCCTGGCGGAACGACCGGCCACGCAGTTGGTATGGGCATTGCGTCGATTGTGCTGGGGCCGTGGGCTTCGATGCTGGCGGTTTCGGTGGCGTTGCTGATTCAGGCGCTGTTCTTTGGTGATGGCGGGATCACCGCGTTTGGCGCGAACTGCTTCAATATGGCGATTGTTGGCTCGCTGGTGGCCTACTGGGTGTACCGCGCCATTGCTGGCCGCACGGCGATCAACAGCCCGCGGCGCGTGGTCGCGGGCGCGGTGGCCGGCTATGTGGCGATCCATGTCGCCGCGCTGCTGGCGGCCATTGAGTTTGGCCTTCAGCCGATGCTGTTCACCGACGC
>LJCR01000828.1 GCA_001399705.1 Kouleothrix aurantiaca | reverse complement strand
CGCTTCATGCCAGTGCCCGACCCGGCGGCGATCCTGTCGCGCGCCAACGAATACCTGTACGACGATTTCACCACGCTCGATACCTTTGCCACAGCATTTGTGTGCTCGTACAACCCGGCCAAGCGGCGCATGGATTACGCCAACGCCGGGCACGCGCCCGTGATCTTTCGCCCGGCCGGTGGTTCGGCCGACCTGCTCGAAGGCGATGGCGTGCCAGTGGGCGTGCTGCCCATGAGCCTGAGCCAAACCCAATCGGTTGCCTTTGGCGCTGGCGATATTCTTGTGGTGGCCACCGATGGCTTCAGCGAAGCCGCCAACCTCAATGGCGAGATGATGGGCTACGAACGCCTGCTCCAACTGGTCGACACGCTGGCAGCAGAATCGGCTGAGCACATTGGGCTCAAGCTCTTTGAAGCAGTGCATATCTTTGGTGCTGGCCACGATCAGGACGACGACCAGACCGTTATCGTGATAAAGGGGGTATAGCAATGAGCCAGGCAACCACACTGCTCCGGCTCCAGATCCTGGCTGAACACCAGTACTTAAACGTTCTTGGCGCGTGCATCAACGGGCTGATTGAGCGGCTGGACGACATCGACGAAGCGGAAGTACTCAGCTACAACGTGCAGCTCGGTGTCAACGAAATTTTTGCCAATATTGTGGACCATGCGTACGCCGGCGAGGCCGGCCACTGGGTCGATATCGTGTTCAGCCTGCAGGGCGATCCGCGCCAGTTCATCATCGAGCTGCACGACAGCGGCTGCGAATTCGAGCCCGATTGCGTGGCGGCGCCAAACCTCGACAACATCCAGATTCGTGGCTATGGCCTGTTCCTGGCCGAGCAGCTCATGGAACAGGTGGAGTATCAGCGCCGGCCCGACGGCAACCACTGGCAGTTAGCAAAACATCTTTAAGGAGAACCGAAATGGACATGCAAGTAACGGAACATATTGTGCGCATCATGCTGGTTGCGCCGCACCAGCGCATCGATGCCTTCAGCGCGCCCAAGCTGCGCGCCCGCCTGGATGGCATGCTCGAACAAGGCACCACGCGCTTTGTGCTCGATCTGACGGCGGTGCCCTTTCTCGACAGCGCCGGCATGGCGGTGCTGGTAAGCTTGCTGAAGCGCACCCGCCAGCTGGGCGGCGATGTTCGCCTGGTGTGGCCCACCGAAGAAGCCGCCAAGCGCATTCTGCGCCTCACCAAATTCGATCAGGTCTTCACCATGGCCGAGAGCGTCAGCGCCGCAATGAAAGATTTTTGAGGCACCCATGGCGACAGTACTCGTAGTCGACGATTCACCCGTCAGCCAGCGCTTGCTGAGCTATACATTGCAGCGAGCCGGCTACACTGTTATGATGGCTTCAAATGGCTGTGAGGCGCTCGATATTCTCAATGTCCAGATGGTCGATCTGGTGATTTCCGACCTTGCCATGCCCGAGATGGACGGCCTGAGCCTGCTGGAAGCGATTCGGGCCGACCAGCAGCTGTGCAATCTCCAGCTTGTGATGCTGACGGCCAGCGGCCAGGAGCACGATCGCTCGCTGGCCGAGGCGGCCGGGGCCAGCGATTTTCTGACGAAACCAACCAGCACGCGCGATCTGCTGGCCACTGTTGGCCGGCTGGTCGGCTAATTCAACGGAGCAGAACGTCCATGTACGGATTAGTCAACAAAGCCGTCGAGCAGATGGTGTGCAGTCATTTCAACCCCGAAACCTGGGAAGCGATCAAGCAGCACGCCGGCATCGACATTACATCGTTTGTGTCGCTGCGGCCCTACCCCGACGAGATAACCTACCAGCTGGTCGATGCGGCGCATCACACGGTGAACCTGAGCCACGCCGATATTCTGCGCGCGTTTGGCCGCTACTGGGTGCTGTATACGGCAACCGAGGGCTATGGCGAGCTGCTGAATGTCACCGGGCATACGTTTGAAGAGTTTATGGAAAACCTGCCCAACCTGCACACGCGCGTGAGCTTCAGCTACCCGCAGCTCGTGCCGCCAACCTTCGAAACCGAGCCATTCGATGGCGGTGTGCTGGTGCACTACTATTCCGAGCGGCAGGGCCTGGCACCGATGGTTGTTGGCCTGCTGGAAGGCCTGGCCGAGCGCTTCAATACGTCGATTGCTATTGAACTGATCGCGAGCCGAGAGGCAGGTGACGATCACGAAGTCTTCCGGATCGACTATAAATAATTCCATACAGTGGCGCAGTGCCACTCGGTCGGGCCGCGTGCCGTGAATGCATAGCCAGTGCTGCGCCGAGCGAAATGCCCGGCGCACTCATTTTGTGCACAGTCACGCGGTGGCCTGCCCACCATGATCTGCCGAATTTTGCGAACACGACCATGAACAGCATCAGCACTGGACTTACCGCTGCCGAGCTAAGCGCGCTCTTCCCATTTCACTTTGTGGTGGATTGTGATATGCGCGTAGTGCAATTTGGCGAATCGCTTGTGCGGCTCTGCCCGGAGATCGAGCTTGGCAGGACGCTCACCGATTTTTACACCATCCGCCGCCCCCTCAACACGGCGACGTTTGCCGCAATCAGCCGGCGGCAGAAAATGGTCTTTTTGCTCGAAGCAGTGCATGGCGGCCCGCAACTGCGCGGCCAGATGCTGGTGATTGCAAACGGAACCCTGCTGGCCTTTCTTGGCTCGCCCTGGCTCAC
>LJCR01000827.1 GCA_001399705.1 Kouleothrix aurantiaca | reverse complement strand
CCGGCCATCGCGCAGGCGTGCGCCAAGCCCCGTGAGCACGTAGCGCGCGGTCGAGCCGGTGCCAAGGCCCAAAACCATGCCGCTCTGCACCTGTTCCAGTGCAGCCTCGGCGGCCTGCTGCTTGAACGTTTCAAGGTTCTGTGTCATCGGGCAATTCCCCAAATTCGAACGGTTTGATCACTGGATCCTGATACCAGGGTTTGTCCATCGGGTAAGAATGCAACGCTTCGAATAATGCCTGGATAGTTCTTATAGGCACAGATATAGGAATTATCGCGCGCCGAAAACAGCCGTATATCGCCGTTGCTATCAGCTGTTGCCAGTAACTGATCGTTAGGCGAAAAAGTGATACCCTGCACGCTTGTGCCATTCTTTTCCGGCGCACCCACGATATTCTGCCCCTCGATGTTCCAGAGATAACTAAACGAATCGACAGATCCGGCTGCGAGTTTCGTGCCATCGTTCGAAAAGGCGACGCTGGTAATACCGCCGGTTGCGCCGGCATATGTGCTCTGAAGCGGATTGTTGTCGCGCAACTCCCACAGCCGTACGTCGGCATCGACAATTGAATTATTCTGATCGAATGCACCGGAAACAACCGAACGGCTGTCTGGCGCAAACGCCAGACCCCAAACTGGGTTGGTGTGGCCGCGGAACGTATAGCGCACAATACTATCGTTTAAGCGCCATATTTTCACGGTTTTATCGTTTGCACCCGATGCCAGCCACAGGCCATTGGGCGAAAACGCCAGACTTTGCACCTTGCCGGTATGGCCTTGCCGCCCACCGAGGCGAACGGGTGAGTTTGGCCTTGCCAGCGGCCACAGCAGAATATCATTTCCGGCGCCTGCACTTGCCAGCACCGTGCCATCGGGCGAAAAGGCCAGACTTGACACGCTGTTGTTTCTGCCTGCTGGCTGGCGCAGCGTTTGCACCAGTTCGTATGTTCGCGCATCCCAGATGTAAATGCTATTTTTCTCGCCGCCCGCCGCAATATAATCGCCTTTTGGCGAAACTGCAACGCTGTTGATTGAATCATCCAGCGCAAAGGTATGCAGCGGCTCGGCAACGCACATGCCACTATTGAGTGGCGCTTCGGTAGGTGCAGCGCTTGGCTCAGGGGCTGTAGTAACGGGTGGCGCAGCGATTTGCGGGTTGCTGCTCGTCGGCTCGGCCATGGGCGCGATTGTGGGCGCGAGCGTTGCCTGCGCGCTCGGCTCGGCGGTTGCGGGAGGCTCGGTAGCCTGCGCGGGAAGCGATGTCACCGCCGGTTCCGACGTGGCAGAGGGATTGTTGGAAAGGTTGATGCGCTGGTAGACGGCTCCAGCGACCAGCGCGATCACCAGCACGGTGACAAGCGGGGCGAGCCAGTTCAGCCAGGGCATGCGGCCGGGTGGGCGAGCAGCTTCGCGTGGCGCGGATTGTTCTGCTGGCTTGGCTTCGTTTTCACTCTCGGGCGGCCGGGTCGGGCGCGGCGAGTTCGTGTCGCCGCTGAACTTTGGCTCGGGCTGCCGCAGATCGGGCGACGAAGCTGGCATGCCAATTGCGCCCATATGGTCGCTGCCAATGCCGAATGTGCCAAGCGACAGGCTCAAGAGGCGCTTGAGCGGGCGCAGACCGTCGGCCAGTTGCGAGATGCCGCTGATCTTCAGGAAACCCGAAGCAAGCAGGACATTATCGGCCAGGTAGACGCGGATGAGCAGGCGCAATTCGCCGGCGTGCAGCGGCGTGAGCAGAAACACCACCGGCTCGCTGTCGTTTGCTGGGCTCAGGCGAATATGCTGGCGCGGCGTTGCTGTGCTGAAATCGGTGCTTTCAACTGCCAGCAGCAGATCGAGCGGCTGGGGCTGGCCGAGCGCGTTGCGCGGGAAATCGGCAGTGAAGGTGCTTGAGCGCACGTCGTCGGGGCGGGCCTCGAAATCTGCGCCCGGCTGGCCGAGCAGCGCACGCAAACCTGGCGCGTCGGCGTGGCGAATTTGCGTCACCAGCTCGATTGTCTGGTTCACCACCACCTGCTCGGGCAGTGCCGCGTCGAGCACGCGCTCGCTGCTGATGGGCGGGCCGGCTGATTCGGGCAGGAGCGTGCGGCGCGTGGTGCCGCTGGCGGGCGGGCTGGATGCCTGCGGCAGGCTGAATATCTTGCCGTCGGGCGCGCGCATATACAGCACCGGCGTGCCCCACTCCACGCCGCTGCCGGATGCGAACAGCGTTTTGCGCGCCTCGCTCAGCGCCCCATCGACCGGGTAGCCGTCGGCCAGCGCGCCATAGAAATCGCGTGCCAGCGCAATCGCCGCCTCGTCGGAAACCTCGAACTGCATGGCGATTACGGCCGGCAGGCCCTGCTGCACCAGCGATTGCGCCGCGCCGGCAAACGGGTCGGTGCGCGAGGCGCGCGCGCCTTCGCAGGCGTTCAACACCACCAGCCGCAGCGAACGATGGTCATGGAGCAGCATGCCCAGATCTTGCCCGCTGATGCGGTAGCCAGAGCCATCAGGTTCTTCCAGCAGCAGCTCGCCATCCTGGCTGCGCGTGTCGAAGCCGCCGTGCCCGATGAAGTGCAGAATGTGGTAGCGCGCCCGGCGCAGGCGCTGCTGCAAGCCCAGCAGCGACGGCTGCTCGACGCGCTCAAGCGTGACCAGGCCGCGCGCGATCAGCCCGCCCAGCGCCTCGTTCAGG
>LJCR01000826.1 GCA_001399705.1 Kouleothrix aurantiaca | reverse complement strand
GCATTATGGAGGCAGGCAAGTCCGACCGCTATTTTTACGCAATCACCTGGCTGACCCTGGTGCGCGACGCCTACAAGGCGACTGGCCGCGCCGACGAATGGCGCGCGCATGTCCAGTCGATTCGCGCACAGCACGGGCGCAAATACAAGCTCATGGGAATGATCGATCAGTTGCGATGAGTGGAAGGAACGCATAATGCAGCCAATGCGACGGGAGTCGCCCTACCCGATGGTGCCGATCGACGAGGCGCGGCGCATTATTACCACGCACGCCGTGCCGCTTGGCGCTGAAGAGTGCGACAGCCTGAGCGCGGAAGGGCGTGTGCTGGCCGAGGATGTGTATGCCGACGCGCCGCTGCCCGATGTGCAGAAGTCGGCGGTGGATGGCTATGCGCTGCTGGCGGGCGATGGCCTGGCGGCGCGGCGCGTGCTGGCCGAAATTACTGCCGGCGCGGATGCCCTGGCTGGCGCGGCGGTGCCGCCGTAGGTGAAGCTCAGATTCTGTACGTTAATCACGCGCGTCCTCTTTCAGCAGGTAGGCGGTGGTTTGCTCGATCAGTATGCGAATTACATCGCCGAACAGCGCCCGGCCAATTGTTTCTTCCTGCAGGTTCAGCAGCACAATCGCACGGAGCAGGCCAGTCATCATTTCCGGAGTAGCGGTGATATGGATGCCCACGGTGCGCCCAACCGCGATCAGCCGCTTGGTAAAAAGCACGTCGCTGTTCTCGTTGGCGGCCAGCCGCTCGGGCGGGATTTTGCGCGCCAGGTAGGCCATGTCGTCCTGGCCGAAGTGCGCGAACAGCGGATGCGACCGCCACATGCTCACGGCCTCGTGCAGCGCGGCGGCCAGGCGCGTATGGGCGGGCTGGCTGATGTCGCCCAGGCGGCCGAGCATGCGCTCGCGGTATTCGGCCTCGAAGCGCTCCAGAATGTCGTAAAACAGCGCTTCTTTCGAGTCGTAGAACAGGTAGAACGCGCCTTTCGAGATGCCAACCGCGTGCGTCAGGTCTTCGACGTTGGTTTTGCGCAGGCCGTAGGTGCCAAAGAGCTGCCGGCCCTGTTCGCGCAAACTGTTGATGATGTGCGCGCGTTCTTCGTCGCTGAAACCCTTGGGCATGGTCGCTTCCTTGTGTCCATATGACTGTATCATTTTTTAAGTCACAAGAACTATACCACGCTATTTTTGGGGCGAAATCGGTCTTTGGGTGGAGATCAGTGGGCAAACAAAAAGCCCCGCGCCGGTGCGCAGGGCTAGGGGAAAAGAGTGAAAATTTTAGCCGGGTGTCAGCTCATCGGCCGGGTCGATCACGTCCTCGACATCTTGCGCGTAGCGCTTGCGGGCGACGGGCGCAGGTTTGATCGGCGTATCGGCTGCCGGGGGCGTCAGCGGCTGAACGTCGTCTTCGGTCGCACCAAGCTGCTGGGCTGAAGCTGGCTCGCTGGCCTGGCCGCGCGCCTCCTGCTCAGCCTTAAATTCAGTTGCTTTTTTCGGGTTATTCTTCTTGCTGCGCTTCTGCTTCTGCTTCACAATACCACTCCTTGCTTGCGATACAGCGATAGTATAAAGCAAGTTCGGTGCCGCGCTAGCCCCGCCCGATGAACTCCAGCGCCGTTTCGCCAAGCGGGATGCGCTCGCCGCCGCGCGCCTGACGCCTACCTGGATGAGCCGGGTCACCCACCAGCCGTTCCTGGGCAAGCCGCTCGTCACACCTACACCGCAATCTGCACTCGCCCCGACGTCTGGAGGAAAGAGTATGATCCCAACAAGCCTCTTTAGCGAACCTCAGGAGTCGGTCTTTCAACCCGGCTCCACGGGCGGCGCGCCGCGCAAAACGGCGCCCGCGCGCCCGAGCGGCATCGGCACCGTCCTGGCGCCGAGCGGCGCTGACGGTTTCCCGCTTGGCACGACGCTCGACGGCCAGGCTGTCAAGCTCGCCTGGCACGCGCTGCTGCTGTCGGTGGTCGCGCCTGAGGACCGCCAGCGCGACCTCACACTGACGCTGATTACACGCGCGACCCAGCACGATCTGGGCCTGATCGCCGTCGTCCCGCAGTCGCTTATCAGCAGCCGCCAGCTCGCGGCCTGGTCGGCGCGTGTTCGCACGCTCGATCCGCGCAATCTGTGGGAAAGTCACGCTATTCCCTGGCATCTGATCGATCCGCTGCTGCTGCACGAGGCGCTCAGCGCCGCGGGTGTCCAGACGCCACCGTCCGCACCGCTGCCGGCAACCTTTGGCGAATTTTTGTCCAGCGTCCCGGGCGGCGATCAGTATTGCACCGAGTCGGTCCTGGCGCTGACCGCGCCCGAGGGCGACGATCTGCGCGGCGTGGTTGAGGCCGGCGGCGGCGTGCTCCTGGTCGACGATTCGACGCCAGGCGGGCGCTTGCTCGCCACGCTGCTGTTCGCGCTGCTGGCCACCGGAGCGCCGATCGACCGCCGCATGCTGATCATCCGCCCCGCGCAGATTAGTGTGCCGGCCGGGCTGGCCCAGCGGGCGATCCAGGTCGTCTTCGGCGAGGATGCCCGGGCGCTCGGGACGCTGCGCGCACTCAGCGATTCCTGGCGGCTGGCTCATGCCGACGGCAGCCCGGCGACGGCGCTGGACGCGGGTCTGGAGCGGCCGCCGAGCGCCCTCGACGAGAGCAGCTATGGAACGCTGATGACTACCCTGGAG
>LJCR01000825.1 GCA_001399705.1 Kouleothrix aurantiaca | reverse complement strand
GTCCAGCAATGAGCTACACGCGCTTCAACAGGCGGGCGGTGCTGGCCGAACTCACCCGCTCCGCGCGCGCGGTCGTGAACGATCTGGTGGTGGTCGTCGCCCAGGGCGTGGCGCAAGATGCGCCGCGCGATACCGAGTTCTTGGCCGGGACGGTCGAGGCGATCGGGATGGGCGAGGCTGGCCAGGCAGCACGCACCGAGAAGCGCCAGAGCCGGCGAACGGGCGAGACCGTCGAGCGGAACAGCAACGAGGCACCGCATATGCCCGACGACACCGCAGCGCTGCATGTGGGTGCCGACTACGCGATCGACGCTGAGCTGCGCGAGCCCTTTATCTGGCCGAACGTGGAGGCCGCCGCGCAGGCGCTGCCCGAGGTCGTTGCGAAGCGGAGGGTGTGATGCCCGACGTCGATATCGAAGCAACGATCCGGGCGTTTCTGGCGGACGCTCCGCGCATCAAGGCGCTGTGTGACAAGCGGGTCTACGCGGCGCTGAACCTGGAGCTGCCAGAAGGCTACGACACCGTCAAAGGGCCAGCCCTGGTTGTCTCCATCCGTGGCGGCGGCGCCTCCCCGCACGCTCCACTGATCAACCCAATGCTGTATGTGCGGGGCTATGGGGCCGACCCACACACTGCCTGGGCGCTCGACCGGGCGCTCGTCGCGTCGCTGCACACGAAGAAGTTTGGCCCGGTCAAGATGGCACTCTTGAGCGCCACTGGCCAACTCACTGCAGAGACAGAACCGCGCTGGCCGTATGTCTTTTCAACCTACCGTCTTCGGGCGGCACTTTACACGTAGGGGGCCACCATGCCAGAAGTCATCTCGGATATCGTCGTTACCTCGGCGCGCCTCTGGCGCTCGCCCACTGGCACCGCCCTCCCGCTCGACACCGTGGATGTCGACGCCGCCTGGCCGATGGGCTGGGTCGATGTCGGCTACACGCTGGAGCCGGTCAAGGCGCAGTACACCTTCGACGTGCTGGACGTGATGGTTCAGCAGGAAATGGGTGCGGTGAAGCGCATCCGCATCAAGGAGGCGCTCAAGCTCTCGACCGTCCTGGCCGAGCTGACCGCCGCCAATCTCTCGATGGCCTTCGCCGGCGAGGTCACGAGCGCGGCCGCCACCAGCACGCTGGCCGGCTACGAGGAGTTCTCGATCGGCGGCAAGTACGAGCTGCCCGAGTCGCAGTGGGGCATTGAAGGCAGCTTCGTTGACGAGGATGAGGTCTTGCGGCCCATCCGCGTGTTCGTGTGGCGCGCCACTGCGGCCGCCGGCGGCGAGCTCGCCTTCAACCGCGAGGCGGTCGCCGGCGTCCCGCTGGAAGTCTCGGCGCTGCACGACCTCACTAAAGCCAAGGGCCGGCGGCTGCTGGCTGCGCGGCGCGTGCTCGAGGATCCCACGGCCTAATGTTTTCAGGGAGCGGTCTGGAAGGCTTCCAGACCGCTCCCCGGCCCATCATTAGCATACAAGGAGAGCCCCGACAATGGCTACAGGACGCGACGTACCATCCCAATTCCCCCAGGCGACCCTGGGCGGCCAGAAATACGACATCCGCCCGCTGCCGATTGCGCAAGCGCGCGCCTGGCGGCAGAGCGTGAAAGACCCGCTGCAGGTGATTATCAGCACCATCGCGGGCCTGCCCGACATCAGCCTCCAGGATCTGGAGTTGAGCTCGATCGTCGGCCTCGTGCAGCACGTCTTCACGACCGTCGCCGATGCGCCCGACATCCTGCTGGCCTGGCTGTACGCCTACGCGCCGAACATCGCCGCCGACAAGGAGCGCATCGAAAACGAGGCGTTCGACGCCGAGGTGGCCGACGCCTTCGCCCAGGTGGTGAAGCAGGTCTACCCTTTGGGCCGATTAGCGAGCGCGATTGGGGGCAAGAGGTTTACGACGTCCTAGAACTCGCGCGGGCCGAGTGGGGCGTGGATGCAGAGCAGATGGATCCGGTCGAGGTCGGCTGGCTGTACCGCTCCTACGTCCGGCGCGAAAAGTTCAGGGCCGAGTTACTGGCCAACACCGTCGTCGGGGCGCTCGCGCACGCGATGGGCGGTGGCAGTGGCGCGAGCGCTCCGGCGTCCGCGCCCTCGCCATCTCCAAAGCCGAGATCCACGCGCACCGCGCCACCGCCAACACCAGACCGACAGGTCGTTCCTGCCCATCAATTTTTCAAAATCCTGGAATCGCGGTGAGGCTCGCATATGGCGCTGACTTTAGGGGACGTCTTCGTTCTGTTCAAGGGCGATACCTCAAACCTGGATCGCACCTTGAGCCGCACCGAGAGCGAGGTCGGGAGCTGGGGCAACCGGCTCTCCGGCTCGATCAAACGAGTGCTGGAGTTCGCCGCCGGCGGCATGCTCGCAAACGCGGGCGGCCGGCTCGCCGGCATGGCGAACCAAACCCTCCGCACCGGCTTCGAGCTGGTCAAAAACTACGAGCTGCAGGTTCAGTCGCTCCAGTCCCTGGCTGCCCGCGAGCTGCTGAACACCGGCGCTGCCAAGAATATGAACGAGGCCCTCGAAAAGGGCCGCGTCATCGGCGAAGAGAATATCAAGTGGGTTGAGAAGCTGGCCATCCAGTCGCCCTTCTCGTCCGAGGACATCATCGGCGCGTACCAGATCGGCGCCGCGCTGGGCTTCTCCAGCGATAACCTCAAAATCCTGATTGGCGATACCAC
>LJCR01000824.1 GCA_001399705.1 Kouleothrix aurantiaca | reverse complement strand
CTACACGTTTGGCGCCAGCGTTCTTCTGCCGCCAAACGTGTAGTGTCAGGTTCATCCTTAACTCCTAAGCAGAGAACCGAGAACCAAGAACCGAGAACCGGCGATGAAGCTATCGGTTCTTGGTTCTTAGTTCTTGGTTCTATTTATAGCTTCGCTGGGCCAGGTGCACGTATTCGAAATCGAGCGTTTCTTTGTTCATGATCTCGGGGCGATTGCTGCCGTCGTACTGCCAGGCGGCCACATACGCGAAATGCTCGTCGTCGCGCAGCGCCTCGCCCTCGCGCGTCTGGCTTTCTTCGCGGAAGTGCCCGCCACACGACTCGGTGCGGTCCAGCGCGTCGCGGCACATCAGCTCGGCCAGCTCCATAAAGTCAGAAACGCGGCCAGCCTTTTCGAGCGCCTGATTCAGCTCGTCGGCGCTGCCCGGCACATTCACGTTTTCCCAGAACTCGGCGCGGATCTCGGGGATTTTCGCCAGCGCCTCGCGCAAGCCCGTCGCGTTGCGCGCCATGCCGCACTTGTCCCACATCAGCTTGCCCAGCTCGCGGTGGAACGAGTCGACTGTGCGCTTGCCCTTGATGCCGAGCAGGCGCTTGTTGCGCTGCTTGACGTCGAACTCGGCTTCGGCGACCGAAGAATTATTGGTGTCGTAGGCGCCGGCCTTCTGCTGCGCCAGGTAGTCGCCGATGGTGTAGGGCAGAATGAAGTAGCCGTCGGCCAGGCCCTGCATCAGCGCGCTCGCGCCCAGGCGGTTCGCGCCGTGGTCGGAGAAGTTGGCCTCGCCAATCACAAACAGGCCCGGGATGGTGCTTTGCAGGTCGTAATCGACCCACAGGCCGCCCATGGTGTAGTGGATGGCCGGGTAGATACGCATTGGCACTTCATACGGGTTCTCGGCGGTGATGCGCTCGTACATATCGAACAGGTTGCCATATTTCTCGCGAATCGCGTCGGCACCCAGGCGCTTGATCGCGTCGCCAAAGTCGAGGTAGACGCCCAGGCCGCCCGGCCCGACGCCGCGCCCTTCGTCGCACACTTCCTTGGCATTGCGCGAAGCCACGTCGCGCGGCACCAGGTTGCCAAAGCTCGGGTACTTGCGCTCCAGGTAGTAGTCGCGCTCGGCCTCGGGGATCTGGTCCGGCGCGCGGTTGTCGCCCTGCTTCTTCGGCACCCAGATGCGCCCGTCGTTGCGCAGCGATTCCGACATCAGCGTGAGCTTGCTCTGGTAGTCGCCATGCACCGGGATGCAGGTCGGGTGGATCTGCGTGAAGCACGGGTTGGCGAAGAAGGCGCCCTTCTTGTGCGCGCGCCAGATCGCGCTGGTATTGCACCCTTTCGCGTTGGTCGAAAGGTAGAAAACATTGCCATAGCCGCCAGTCGCCAGCACCACCGCGTCGCCCACGTGCGACTCGATCTTGCCGGTGACCATATCGCGCGTCACAATGCCCTTGGCGTGCCCGCCAATCGTAATCAGTTCAACCATTTCGTGGCGCGAGTACATCGCCACTTTGCCCAGGCCGATCTGGCGACTGAGCGCCTGGTACGCGCCAAGCAGCAACTGCTGCCCGGTCTGGCCGCGCGCGTAGAACGTACGCGATACCTGTGCGCCGCCAAACGAGCGATTGTCGAGCAGGCCGCCGTACTCACGCGCAAACGGCACGCCCTGCGCCACGCACTGGTCGATGATATTCACGCTGATCTGCGCCAGGCGGTAGACATTCGCCTCGCGCGATCGGTAGTCGCCGCCCTTGATCGTGTCGTAGAACAGGCGGTACACGCTGTCGCCGTCGTTGCGGTAGTTCTTGGCGGCGTTGATGCCGCCCTGCGCGGCGATAGAGTGGGCGCGGCGCGGGCTATCCTGGTAGCAGAAGCACTTGACGTTATAGCCGAGTTCGGCCAGCGTCGCCGCAGCCGAGCCACCCGCCAGGCCCGAGCCAACCACGATCACGGTATATTTGCGCTTGTTGGCGGGGTTCACCAGCTTATACTGGAACTTGGCGTTGTCCCACTTCTTTTCCAGCGGGCCTTCCGGCGACTTGGGGTTCAGCGCTACCGTAAACTCGGTGGCGGGCCGCGTCGTGATATCGGGTTTGGTTTCAACGGTCATGATTATCTCCCTGCAAGCCTGGCATCAGCACGCTGAGGCGCGGCCTTGTTCTATTGCACAATCCCGAACATCACCGCCAGCGGCACAATCACGAAGCCCACCGTCAGGCCCGCCGACACCAGCAGCGCCAGCGCGCGCAGAATCGTGTTCGTCTTGTAGCTGTTGATGCCCAGGGTTTGGAAGGCGCTCCAGAAGCCGTGGTACAGGTGCAGGCCCAGCAGCACCATCGCCACAAGGTAGAACAGCGTGGCGGGCCAGAACTGAAAGCCCGAGATCACATTCTCGTAGGCGTGGTACTGGCCATCGGCCTCGGGCTGGAAGCCGTTCGCAAAGCCCACCAGGCCCAGCGTGAAATGCATGATGTGGAAGATGATGAACAGCAGCAGGATGACGCCGCCCCAGCGCATGGTGCGCGAGGCATAGGTGGCGGCGATGCTTTTCTTCTGGCCGTAGCGGTTGCTGCGCGGGCGGCCGGCCAGGTCCTGCCGTGTCAGCTCGTAGGCCGACCAGATGTGGGCCAGCACTGCGCCCAGCAGCACCACGCGCGCGATCCACAAGAGGTGGGTGTGCCCAAAGA
>LJCR01000823.1 GCA_001399705.1 Kouleothrix aurantiaca | reverse complement strand
GAGATGCATCAAAGCATAGGATAGCAGAGCCGAGCCACTTCTGCGAGCCTTCATTGGTCTTTTGTTGACCCGCCCCACTTGGCGGCTTTTTAGACAAGGGCACAGGGTTTTCAATTGTGAGGTACAGCCATCTGCCAACTGCAACCTGCCAACTGCAACCTGCAACCTGCCAACTGCAACCTGCCAACCTGCAAACTCAACACTGGCCCTAGACAGAAGGGATGACCGATGGAGCAACGCACCAACCCCGAAAGCCGCCGGATGATGGAACAGCTGCTGTACGAGGTCAAAAAGGTGATCGTCGGGCAGGACAACCTGCTGGAGCGGCTGATCGTCGCCCTGCTGGCGCGCGGGCATATTCTGGTGGAAGGCGTGCCCGGCCTGGCAAAAACCATGGCGATCAAAACGCTGGCGGAAGCGATCGGCGGCGAGTTCAAGCGCATCCAGTTCACGCCCGATCTGGTGCCGGCCGACCTGGTTGGCACGCGCATCTACAACCAGAAAAGCGGCGAGTTCAACACCGCGCTTGGCCCGGTATTCACCAACCTGCTGCTGGCCGACGAGATCAACCGCGCGCCGGCCAAGGTGCAAAGCGCGCTGCTCGAAGTGATGCAGGAGCGCCAGGTGACGATCGGGCGCGAAACCTTCCAGGTGCCGAATCCCTTCCTGGTGCTGGCCACGCAAAACCCGATCGAGACCGAGGGCACCTACCCGCTGCCCGAGGCGCAGGTCGACCGCTTCATGCTCAAGGTGCTGGTGGGCTACCCTTCCACCACCGAAGAATTCGTGATTGTGGAGCGCATGACCGGCGTGCTTCAGGCCGTGCAGCGCGTGCTCAGCACCGACCAGCTTGTGGCGCTGCAACGCGAAACTGCCGCCGTCTATGTCGACCCGGCGCTGATCGAGTATGCCGTGCGCATGGTTGCCGCCACGCGCGCGCCGCAGGAGCATGGCGCGAAAGAAGTGGCGCACTACCTGATGTTTGGCGCAAGCCCGCGCGCCTCGATCAACCTCATTCTGGCGGCGCGCGCGCTGGCCTTTGTGCGCGGGCGCGGCTACGCCCTGCCGCAAGACGTGCGCGACCTCGCGTTCGACGTGATCCGCCATCGCCTGGTGCTTTCCTACGAAGCGCTTTCCGACAACGTCAGCGCCGACGACGTGCTGCACAAGATTCTGGATCGCATTCCAGTACCGGAGGTGCCCCTGCATGAGCGCGCCCGCTTCCGCACCCTCGCCTGAGCGCATCCTCCAGCGGCTCGACTGGCAGGTGATTCGCCGGCTCGACGGGCTGCTGCAAGGCGACTATCGCACACTCTTTCGCGGCCACGGCATCGATTTTGCCGACCTGCGCGAATACCAGCCCGCCGATGACATTCGCTACATCGACTGGAATGTGACCGCGCGCATGGACACGCCGTATGTGCGCGAGTATGTCGAAGATCGCGAGATCAGCGCGTGGTTCCTGCTCGACCTGAGCCCGTCGATGGATTTTGGCCCGCTGCACAGCCACAAGCGCAGCATGCTGGTCGATTTCACCGCCACGCTTGCGCGCCTGCTGACGCGCCAGGGCAACCGCGTCGGCGCGATCTTCTATGGCAGCCAGGTCGCGCAAACCATCCCGGCGCGCACGGGCCGCCAGCAGGTGCTGCGCCTTGTGAACGACATGATCAAGCAGCCGCAGCTGCCGCGCGCGCCGCTCACCAGCCTCGCGCCGCTGATCGAAGCCGGGCTGCGCACCATCCGGCGGCGCTCGCTGGTGTTTGTGATCTCGGATTTCATTAGCGAGCCCGGCTGGGAGCGACCGCTGCGCCTGCTCGGCCAGAAGCACGACGTGGTGAGCATTCGCCTGTGGGACCCGCGCGAGCGCGAGCTGCCCGACGTCGGCCCGATCATTCTGGAAGATGCCGAAACCGGTGAGCAGCTTTACGTCGACACGCACGACAAGCGTTTCCGCCAGCGCTACGCCGAGGCGGCGCAGCAGCGTGAAGCCGTGTTGCAAACCAGCTTCAAGCGCGCTGGCGCGGATGCACTCGCACTTTCGACCGAAGAAGATTTGGTGCATGCGATTGTGCGCTTCGCGGCGCTGCGGCGGCGGCGCAAGTTCTAGAACAGTTTGCAGTCGGCAGTATGCAGTGGGCAGTTGCGTTTTCCACGCTGGAAGGCGTTTCTGGCCGCTCGATGCGTGGTCAATTGGTCTGCAAACCGCATAAACCAGGAAATGCGCACCCTTCGACACAGCTCTTCGGGCTTAACAGGATGCGCCTGTCTGACGGCTCCTTGACCCGCTAGAATGCGGTGCCTGGCGCACTGGAAATGGACCGGCCTATGTCGTTTATCTGGCCCGCAATGCTCATTCTGATCGCGCTCGCCCCGCTGGCCGCGCTGTTCTACCGGCGTTTGCAGCGCCGCCGCGAGCGCGCGATCAGCAGCTTTGGCGCGCTGGGACTGGCTCAGGCCGCCAGCCAGCGCGGCGGGCGGCGGCGCGCCATCCCGCCCACGCTGTTTTTGCTTGGCCTGACGATCCTGCTGGCCGCGCTGGCCCGCCCGGAAGCGCCAATCGCCCTGCCGCGCATCGAAGGCACGGTCATCCTGGCCTTTGACGTCTCGGGGAGCATGGCCGCCGAAGATATGGCGCCCACGCGCATGGAAGCAGCCAAAGCCGCTGCGCGCGGGGTTGTGCAGCACCAGCC
>LJCR01000822.1 GCA_001399705.1 Kouleothrix aurantiaca | reverse complement strand
GTGCAAACGCCCGCCGGCCATATTCGCCGTGCGGGTAGCTAATCAGCGTTTCGTCGATCAGGGCATCGGCGCGCTCGGGCAGCCGCGCAAGCTCGTCGGCGCTTTCCAGCAGCGTGATACGGCCAGCCACATCGCTTGCGGCTATCATCGCGCGGGTAGTTTCGCCAAGCGTGCCGCTTTCGATCGCATACACGTGGCGCGCGCCAGCTTGCGCGGCGGCAATCGCAAATATGCCGGTGCCCGCATTGATATTCACCACCACGTCGCCGGGTTTTACCTGCTCGCGGATGCCGCGCAGCATGCCTTCCACCATTGGCCGATTATTCAGCAGTTTCACTTCGGCGGGTGTTGCGAAATAGCCGAACTCATTGGCGTCGCTGGCCAGGGATGTGTTTGATTCGTCGCGCAGAATGCCGGCCTGGTAGAGCTGCGCCAGCGTGTTGGTCAGGTCGATCCATTCCTGAAAGCCAGCAATCGGCCCGCGCAGCAGGCCCAGCGCTGCGCCAAGCGTGCGCGGCTGGGCAAAGGCATCCAGAATTGCCAGTGTGTGCGGCCCGGTTTCCATGCTGCCGGCCGGCGTTATCACCTGAACGACGTTATTCGATTCGACGCGCAGCTCCAGCGGGGTGTCGGTGCAGCGCAGCAGGGTATGTTGGGCAAGTTTCATTTTTTGTTCCTTGGTACGTTTCAACTGCTTGCTTACGCAGTTGCGTTATTTGGCAGAGTGAGCTGTGCTTTTTTGCCTGCCCCCTTCGGCTTCGCTCAGGAAGCTCGGCAGCAAGGTAGAAACGATTATTTTTGTGTGCAATTGTTCGGCGCATAGCGCCGAACAATTGCACACAAAGGGAAAATTGAGTAAGCGCAGTTCCCAAACGTGATACAAGGCTGCCGCCTGCGGCGATCCTGCCAAACCAAAGCCTCAGGGAGCCAAACGGGCTATTTGGCGACCCAGCAAGCAGTTATTCGCGCTTAAGGCTGACACCTGCGCGTGTATTGGGCACGCGGTAGCGGTAGCTCAGCGTAAATTGTTCGCCTGTATGGAGCATGCGCGGCTCGTCGACAATCCAGAGCGGCGTGTAGCGGAAGCTGTCATGCGCGACACGGGCTGGATGGAGCGAGAAGGAGCTGCCTGGCCCCATTTCCACTTCAAAATACACCAGCAGGCCATTCAGGTAGCCGTCGGCAGTGGCCGTGACGGGCACAGACACGTCGATCATCAGTTCCTGAATATCCATCAGCTCCCATTCAGTCAGCAGCACCGGCTCGCTCAGGCTTGGCCAGTCGCGCGCGGCATACGGGCGCACGCTCTGCATTGTGCCGTTGAGCGCGTTGTAGTCGCCCGCGCCGAGTGGGCCGAAATCGAAACCATACCATTCGTGCCAGCGCTGGGCCTGTTCGGTGGTGAAAATGTGCTGGTTCAATTCGGCGCGCGGCACCATGAGCGGCAGGCCAAACACCTTGACCTTGCCCGGCACGATTTTCGCGCCGGGTTTGAGCAGGCGTTTGCGGGCGTCGCGCATCACTTCCAGCACGAAATCGCCGGTTGGCTCGCTGCCAACCATTTCACTGATCAGGACATCGGCGCGCTCGGGCAGGGTCACTTGTGATCCCCAGCCATGCACAAGTGTAATACGGTCGGCCAGGCCGTTCGCGGCGAATGCCTCGCGCGCCAGCCGCCCAATGCCACAGGCTTCGATGGCATAAACGTGGCGCGCGCCAGCTTGCGCGGCGGCAATCGCAAAAATGCCGGTGCCTGTGCCCAGTCGATCACAACATCGCCGGGCTTCACCACTTCGCGAATGCCTTGCAGAAAGCTTTCGACGCGCAGGCGGTCGTTGAGCATATAAACATGAATGGGCGCGGAGTCGTAGTTGGCGTTGCCGGCGCGCAGAAATGGCCCCATGCTGGCGGCATCGCGCAGAATTCCACTGCGATACAGCTGTTCGATCGATTCGAGGATGGAAGCGCGCTCGCTGGCAGGCGCGCCGGGCGGCACAAGTGCGTCGAGCACCGCGCCAATCGAGCGGTCGCGGTAGAACGCGCCCAGAATGGCCAGCGCATGCTTGCCGCCCGCGACGGTGCCGGCTTCGCTGAAGATGTGGGTGCTGCCGTCGGCGCTGCGATGGATTTCAAGGTCGGGGATGCGTTGCAACCGGGTGTCAAAAGCAAGATCGGGCATTTGTTTTTCCTCTCGGGCATTGATCATTTTTTTTGCGAGCCGCCCATGCAACTGCGCCGTACAACGATGCAAAAAATCGGGCGTTGGCGGTTCCTGGTTCTCGGTTCTCGGTTCTCTTTTCACGCTTGCATTACGCAACGGGCAGCGCTTCGGCGGCGTGCTCGCGGATCTGGGCCGCCCACGATTGCGCATAGCGCCCGCCAAGCGCCAGCAGCTCGTCGTGGCTGCCCGATTCCACAATGCGCCCGGCATCCATGACATGAATGACGTCGGCGCGCATGGCCGTGGTGAAACGATGCGTGATGATCAGCGCGGTGCGGCCCTGCACCAGCGTGCGAAAGCGGTCCAGCCACTCGGCTTCGGCCCACGAGTCCATCGCGCTGGTTGGTTCGTCGAGCACAAGCAGGGGTGCCTGGCGCAGAAAGGCGCGCGCCAGCGCCACGCGCTGCCATTCGCCGCCGCTCAGGCCCGTGCCATCGGCAAACCAGCGCCCGAGCAGGGTATCGTAGGC
>LJCR01000820.1 GCA_001399705.1 Kouleothrix aurantiaca | reverse complement strand
AAATTGAGCTGGAACTGGCGCTGTGAATTTGGAGGCGGATTTTTTAAACCACGGAGGCACAGAGGGTTTGAGGTCTGGGGATTAGGGTTTGGGGTGCAGAACGTTCAAACACGCCCTTTCACCCCTTCACCCCTTCATCGTGTCATCAGATATACGGCGGACCGCCGCATGCCAACTGCCTACGTCCCCATCACCAGCCCGCCGTCGACGCTCAGCACCGTGCCGTTGACAAAGCTCGCGTCGTCGGATGCCAGGAACAGGTAGGCATTCGCGATGTCGCGTGGCTCGCCCATGCGCCCCACCGGCGTATGATCGATCATGGCGGCCAGCACCTTGTCGGGCATGCCACGGGTCATGTCGGTGGCGATAAAGCCCGGCGCGACGGCATTGGCCGTGATGCCGCGCTTGCCAAGCTCGCGCGCCCACACCTTGGTCATGCCAATCACGGCGGCCTTGGTGGCGACATAGTTCGTCTGCCCGAAGTTGCCATACAGCGCCACCACCGACGCTGCGCTAATGATCCGCCCGAAGCCCTGCCGCACCATAAACGGCACAATCGCCTGCGTGCAGGTGAACACACCCTTGAGGTTGACGTTCAGCACCGCGTCGAACTCGGCCTCGCTCATCTTCCCAACCACCTCGCCGTCCTTGACCTTGATCAGCTGCGCGTCGCGCGTGATACCGGCGTTGTTCACCAGAATATGGATCGTGCCGAACTGTGCCACGGTGGCCGCCACCGCCGCATCGACATCGGCGGGCGAGGCGACGTTTACGCGGAAAAAGGCCGCTTTCCCGCCATTGCCGTCGATCTCCTCGACCAGCGCCTGCCCGGCTTGCTCGACCATATCCCAAATTGCCACCGACGCGCCGGCGTTCGCAAATGCCAGCGCCGTAGCGCGCCCGATCCCATTGGCCCCGCCGGTAATTACTGCAACACGGTGTCGTAGTTCTATGCTCATAGCAGTATGTCTCACTTCCTATGTTTCGTCTCTACATAATGCGACTATAACAATCAAATGTTACATCAGAGTTACATGAAACGCCTGATTCTCGGCCTTGTGCTTGGTGCGATATGATTTCTTCAGATCTGCAAATTCGGGCGTGCCAATGCGTTTTCGCGGCCCGGAATAGCGCAATGCCGCGGAACGTGTTGTGCTATTGCACATATACCGCCCGAAAATGGCCTGCGGTGCGTGGTGGGATGAGCGACGTATGCACCGGTATGGTACTATATCGCTTCACAGGAATAGCCGTGCCGATTGAGCCAGCGCGAACAGGAGTGAGGCCATGAGCGAACCGCACCCGCACGACCACGATCACGACGCGCACGACCATCCGCACGACGGTGACGAGCACGCGCACGGCGACCATGCTGATCACGACCACGCGCATGCTGGCGGGCTGCGCGGCCTGTTCGAAGGATTGTTCCACACCCACAGCCACAGCGCCTCGCGCACCGATCGCGCGCTCGAAACGAGTGAGCGCGGCATCTGGGCGCTGAAGGTTTCGCTGCTGGGCCTGCTTGCCACCGCGATCTTTCAGGTCGTTGTTGTGCTCATCAGCGGCAGCACCGCGCTGCTGGCCGACACCATCCACAACTTCGCCGACGCGCTGACGGCCCTGCCGCTCTGGCTGGCGTTTGTGCTCGGCCGCCGCCCGCCAACGCGGCGCTATACCTACGGCTACCGGCGCGCGGAAGATCTGGCCGGCATTTTCATTGTGCTGGTGATGGTGGGCAGCGCCGCGCTGGTCGCGTGGGAGTCGTACCAGAAGCTGATCAACCCGCAGCCGCTGGCTAACCTGGGCTGGGTGATTGCGGCGTCGATCATTGGCTTTGCGGGCAACAAGCTGGTGGCGCTGTTCCGCATTCGCGTCGGGCGCGAGATCGGCAGCGCCGCGCTGGAGGCCGATGGCCTGCATGCACGCACCGACGGGCTGACCTCGCTGGCGGTGCTGGTGGGCGCGATTGGTGTGGCGCTCGGCTACCCGCAGGCCGACGATTGGATCGGCCTGCTGATCACCATCCCGATTTTGCAGGTGGTCTGGGGCGCATCCAAGACGGTGTGGGAACGCCTGATGGATGCTGTTGACCCAGCGCTGGTGGATGCGATCGAGCGCGAGGCGCGGCGCGTGGCGGGGGTGCAGAGCGTGGGGCAGGTGCGCGTGCGCTGGCTGGGCCACAACCTCGAGGCCGAGCTCCACGCCGGCGTCGATGGCACGCTTTCAACCATCGAAAGCCACACCATCGCGCAGGGGCTTGAGCACGCCCTGCTCCATGCACTTCCACAGCTCGAAACCGTTACGGTGCATGTCGATCCGGCTGGCAGCGCCGCCGACGATTATCATGCCACCACGGCGCATCACCGGCCAGCGCGCGCAAGCCTGCAAGTTAAGTAGCACCAAGGAGCCATATGAGCCAGGATATCGAAGTGACGCACAACACCGCTGCCAGCCGCTTTGAAACCACTGTTGACGGCCTGCAGTCGATTGCCGACTATAGCCGCAGCGGCAACCAGATTTTGTTTACGCACACCTACGTGCCCAGCCAGCAGCGCGGCCGCGGCATTGCGGGCGCGCTGGCGCACGCGGCGCTGGAATATGCGCGCGCCGAAAACCTGCAGGTGGTGCCGCTGTGCTGGTATATCGCGCAGTACATCCGCCGCCACCCCGAGTACCAGGCGCTGGTGCGCGA
>LJCR01000821.1 GCA_001399705.1 Kouleothrix aurantiaca | reverse complement strand
GCGCCTCTTCTGCCATAACCAGCCGCGCTTTGGCGATGATGGCCTGCTGCTCGGCCGGGTCGATCGCCGGTTTTCCCTGTGGGGCGCTGCTCAGCATGGCCGCGAACATGTCCTCGAAGGATTGCCCCGCGCTCGCTGCTGGTGTGGGTGCGGGCGTCGGCAGGCGCAGCTCCAGCTCGGTGGTCCTGGTAGCCGCCGGGTGGCCAGGCTGGAGCGCTGGAGGTGGTCCCGCCGGGCGGGCAGCCTGAGCCGCCTGCGCAGTGAGGACGAAGCCGTGCTCCTCGCCAAGCGCAACCAGCAGCCACGGTCCATCCTCGGACTGCACGACGGCGCGCGTCGGGGCTGTGGGCAGGCGGTCGAGCCGCACATCCGCGTCGGGCAGCGCGATCATGGCGACTGGGAACTTGAAGTCGCTGGCGTACGCAATCAGCGCGCTCGTGTCCGGCAAGAGCTTGCGCTGATGGTAGAGCGCGCGCTGAATCTGCCGTGTGGCGCGGGTCGCCGCGTCGTGTCCGTATGGCCTGAATGTCTGAAAGAGCGCGGCGCCGTGGTCCGGCATGATCTTGGCCAGCGCCTCGCGGAAATCGTCGTCGTCCGGCATGACGTCGAGCCACCGGACCGGCGGCAGCACAATATCAGGCCCTTCCTGGAGCACTCCGCGCTGAGGGGTCGCCGGCGCTGGAAGTGAGGCACTGCGTCTGCTCGCCGTGCGGCTGTACCACCAGAGGTAGGCGCCAATCGCGAGGAAAGACCACCAGACAAGCTGGAACGCCAGACCGGCAGAGAGCAGCCCGCTCACCACGATCCACGAGACGACCTGCTTGCGCATCGTCTGGGCCAGGTGGTAGGTTATAACGGAGACGACGACCTCCCGAGTGCCTCGGCGGTCGTCGTCACGGCGTGCGAGTGGTTTGGGACTGCGGCCGTTTAGCACGGACTCCCCCCGCTGGATTCAGCTAGCATGCTAGGATTGGACCTCGTGGATTTCGTTGGTGTGCTGATCGATCACCCACTGGATACGCTGCGACGTTGCGGTGGCGCATGCCACACTGCTCACGCGCATGCTGGCCATCTTTTTCAAGTGCTGCATTTCCGCCCGGCGGACTTTCCAGGCGGCGGGCAACTCGACCCGCAGCAGCGGCCAGAGCTGGTAGGCCATATAGCCGAAGGCCACCATCAGAATCTGGGGAACGATCGCGAACAGCCCGGACAGGCCGCCGCTGAAGATGCCGTAGGCCCACCCATCGGCCGTTTTCGGGAAGACCAGGGTGGTCAGCGCCGGCAGCGTTCCCGTCGTGGTCGCCTCGGCGTGCGCGCCGCTTACCGCGCCGATCGGCGTCGCGGCGATCGCCGAGAGACCAGCGGCGCTCAGCACCAGCCCGCGCACGAAGTGGTAGCCGACGTCGACCGCCATCAGCGGCTTGAGATATTTGTTCGCCAGATCGCTCTCCCAGACCATGAAGGCAACCAGCTCGGCGCAGGAGATACAGACCGAGAGCACGTAATAGATCGCCATGGGAAATCCGCCGGTGACCGGGTAGGCCGCCAGCGCGGCGGCCAGCGTCAGAACCGCCAGGAGCACCCAGGTGATCGCGCTCCCGACTGTGCAGACGGCGCAGATGATGCACAGGAACGCGCCGATGTTGTTCAAGAACGGGTCGCCGTCGTTGAAAACGGACGTGAGACGCCGGAGCTGCACGATCCACGGCGGGAGCACGAACCGCTCGTCACCCGGATCGGCTGGCGGCCGCCGCGAGATATACTGGGTGATCGCGCCGCTGCGCGACGCGCCCCAGATGTTGCCGCGGCGGTCGATGATCACGGCGGTCTCCTTGTCGTCGCCATACCGGTCCCAGACTCTCCGAAACAGCGGCAGCATGACGTGCTCGTAGACTAGGTCGTTTTTGGTCAGCTCGGCGTAGCGACCAATGGGCGCTGACGGCGGCGGTGCGTCGTGCAGCGCCATGCGCATCTTGCCGTTCGGCTGCGGCGTGCAGGTGATCACGGCGAACCGGATGCTGGGTTTTTCGACGCCGTCGTACAGCGTGCTCCAGACCGCGCGTCCTGCGTTGCTGGAGCGATAGAGCAATTCCGGCGTGTCCGGCGGCGCGATCGGACCGGCGGCAAGCGATGCGGCGGTCGCGTCCCCGGCATCCTTCGGCGGCGTGGCCGCGGTTCCGGCCGCGTTTTGCGCGACCACTCTGGCTCGGCTAAGGTTCATAAGCAGTTCTCCCGGATCGCCAGAATGGCGCAGGGTGCGCCCATGGCACCTTGCGCCCTGTACGGTGTTGCGGTAGGATGTGCAGTGTTAACTTTCCCTGGTTCTAGCATAAACGCCGTCGCGGGCGCACACGCGTCCCGGAACCAAAATGTCAAAAAAATCTGACATATTGGTGTTGTGTGGCGTTGGGCCCCGTTCCGTGCGGTACAGTAAGCTCGGTAGTCCTTAGGGATGGAGGATTCCGTGGCGGAAGATCGACTTACTTCGATGCAGGCGGACGTATTGCGAGCCTACCGGCGAGCGAAAGGCTATTCGCAAGAGTACGTCGCCACACTTCTTGGCGTGTCGCGTCAGACCTACGTCGCGGTCGAGCAGGGTCAGGCGCCGGTCGGTAAGTTCGCGCGCGGCACGCGGACGCGTGAGATGACCTCCAGGGCGCGCGTTCCCAGGCGCCGCGACTGGTGAATATCC